>CAZAVT010000404.1:0-2939 GCA_964488395.1 uncultured Burkholderiaceae bacterium
TGGTGCGCGTGAAGACGATCATGGCCTCGAAGGACTCCACCTCCAGGATGCGGGTGAGTGCATCGAGCTTGTGCATGCCGCTCACCAACCACTGCCGTTGCCGGATGTTGGTGGCCGTGGCGGTCTTGGCGGCAATCGTGATCTCGGCGGGCTCGCGCAGATGAGTCCGGGCGATGCGGCGAATCTCGGTTGGCAGGGTAGCCGAGAACAGCGCCGTCTGACGCCCCTTGGGCGTGGCGCTCAGGATGCGCTCGACTTCCTCCACGAAACCCATGCGCAGCATTTCGTCGGCTTCATCGAGCACCAGCGTGCGCAGGGCCGACAGATCGAGGGAGCCCCTGTCGAGGTGATCGATGATGCGCCCGGGTGTGCCCACGATGACATGCAGACCGCGGCGCAGGGCTGAGAGCTGAGTGCCATAGCCCTGGCCACCATAGATGGGCAGGACGTGAAAGCCCTGGATCGCATGGGCGTAGCGCTGAAACGCTTCGGCCACCTGTATGGCCAGTTCGCGCGTCGGCGTGAGCACCAGAGCCTGCGGCGCGCCAGCGCTGGGCGCCAGCCGGGCGAGGATGGGCAGTGCGAAGGCCGCCGTCTTGCCGGTACCGGTCTGGGCTTGGCCGAGGAGATCCCTGCCCATTAACAGTGGGGGGATGGCCATTGCCTGGATCGGGGAGGGCGCCTCGTAGCCGACTTGCGCGATGGCTTGGAGCAGGGTGGCGGGCAGGCCGAGTTCGGCGAAGGAGGAGGGCGTCATATCCGGCCGATTGTCCCACGGGGCGGCCTGGGCCCGATGATTTATTGCGCTCTGGCGGGTAGCCCCTGAAAAGCCCCCTGCGCAATCCCGTCAAAGTCAGCGTGCAGGGCAACGTGGTTCGGCGTCGGCATGTCCAGCGCATTAACGAATACGATCTGTACTCGAGCAGCTCGGAAGGCCGTATGGGCCACCGGTTCGATACGGTCTAGGTCGACGGCATCCTCGAGAAGCCTCCAGGGTCATTAAGCCAGCTCTGCGCCAGCCGTCCTGACGGACTCAGCAGCACAGAACACGCTTGGATCCGTCAGCGCCCGTGAGTCCAGCCGGCAGGCCGCTGCCGCCCATTGACGATGGGCGGCCCCTTTTTTGGGGCGCTCGGCTACCAGCTGTGCAGACTGCCGTCGTGCTGCAGCCGGTTGACCGGCAGATAGGCCCTCTGGTACGGGTAGCGCGCTGCCCGCTTTTCGTCGATGTCGACGCCATGGCCGGGCGACTCGCCGCAGTAGAGCATGCCGCGCTCGTAACGCCAGTCATGCGGAAAAACGCTGAGCATCAGTTCGCTGTGCGGCATGTATTCCTGAATGCCAAAGTTGGGGACCCAGGTGTCAAAGTGCAGTGCAGCGCCCATGCAGATCGGTGACAGGTCGGTGGCGCCGTGGCTGCCGGTGCATACCTGATAGAGCGCCGCCAGATCGGCAATGCGCCGCAGATGGGTGATGCCGCCCGCGTGTGTGACGGTGGTGCGGATGTAGTCGATCAGCTGGGCTTCGATCAGGTGCTTGCAGTCCCAGATGCTATTTGATACTTCGCCCACCGCAATCGGTGTGGTGGTGTGCTGGCGGATCAGGGCAAAGGCCTGCTGGTTCTCAGCTTCGGTGGGATCCTCGATCCAGAACAGGCGGTAGGGCTCCAGGCTTTTGCCCAATTGTGCCGCTTGCAGGGGCGTGAGACGGTGGTGTACATCGTGCAACAGATGGGTTTCATCGCCCACGGCCAGGCGCACCGCCTCGAACAACTCGGGCGTGTGCCTTAGGTACTTGGCGCTGTCCCAGTCGTGTTCGGCCGGCAAGCTGCCATCGGCCGGCTCGTACAGTCGGCCGGCGGTGCTGACCCCGTAGACCTTGTTCAGACCGGGCACGCCGCTTTGCGCCCGAATCGCCCGATAACCCTGCTCGCGATGACGCAGCACCTCATCGACGGTCTCGGCGATGTCGCGTCCTGTGGCATGTCCGTAGACCATCACGCCATTGCGGCTGCGCCCGCCGAGCAGCTGGTAGAGGGGCTGGCCAGCCACCTTGGACTTGATGTCCCACAGAGCGGTGTCGACCGCTGCGATGGCGGTCATCGTGACCGGGCCGCGCCGCCAGTACGCGCCCTTGTAGAGATAGTGCCAGATGTCCTCGAGTTGCTGCGGGTCGCGACCGATCAGGCAGGGTGCCACATGGTCCTGCAGGTAGCTGGCCACCGCCAGTTCGCGGCCATTGAGTGTGGCGTCGCCGACGCCGGTCAGACCC
The DNA here is from genome assembly GCA_964488395.1 of uncultured Burkholderiaceae bacterium. Taxonomy (GTDB): domain Bacteria; phylum Pseudomonadota; class Gammaproteobacteria; order Burkholderiales; family Burkholderiaceae_E; genus SYIM01. The sequence continues at coordinate 2,272 of CAZAVT010000404.1, forward strand.
TCATCGGTTTCAATCTTGAGGGTCACGAAGTTTCGGCCGGGGCAGCAGACGATGACGCGGGCAGCGGTGATCTTCACGGGGTCTCCTGCAGCAGTTGCCCGATGGCGCCATCCATCCCGCGGTCGATGATGCGCCGGTGCCAGTGACTGACCCGCGAAATCCAGTGTGGCTGCAGCGGCAGCAGCGGCCCCCAAAGCTCCTGGCGCGCCAGCAGCGCCTGGACGCTGGCCTGCGGCGCCTCTCGCTGATGGGCGGCCAGGGCGCGCAGCATCGCCTCGTTGGGGTCTGCAATGACGTAGGGCCGACCGTCTTCGTCCTGGCCCAGCCCGTAGCGCAGCCAGGCAGCAGCGGCCAGCGCGTGATGCTCGATGCTGCCGACGCTTTTCAATTGCCCCAGTATGGACGGTGGCCAGCGTTGCACGATCTTGAGCGAGCTGTCGGTGGCGATCTGGTGCACGCTGTGGCGCAGGTGTGGATTGGCAAATCGGCCCAGAAGGGCGTCGCGGTAGCTGGGCCAGTCGCGGCGCGCCAGGTGCGGGGCAACTTCACGTTCGATTAAACGGCCGATGAAATCACGGACGTGTGGCTGCGCAATGCAGTCGCTGATAAAGGCTCGCCCGGTGACCGCGCCGATGAGGGCCATCGCCGAATGGCTGCCGTTGAGCATG
>CAZAVT010000405.1:0-2563 GCA_964488395.1 uncultured Burkholderiaceae bacterium
CTCAGTCAGCGGGGTCGCAGAGGCCATTGCAGGATTGCAAATGCCCGTTGTGGCCAAATTGCGCTCGCAGGCGCTGGTCCACAAGGCACGCGTCGGTGGCGTGAGGCTGGGCCTGACGGCGAGCGAGGCGGTCGAGGTCGCGGTCGCGGATCTGCTGGCCCTGGCAGAGCGACTCGAGCTGCCCCAGGCTGATGTCGTGTTGCAGGAACAGGTCCCAGCTGGCGTCGAATTGCTTCTGGGTGCAAAGCGTGACGAGACCTTCGGGATGGTGATCACACTCGGAATCGGCGGGGTTCAGGCCGAAGCCTGGGACGACGTGCAGGTCCGCCTGGCGGATTTCGATCTCGAGGCCGACGATCTTCTGTACCGACTCAGGCACCAAAGTCTGATCGATGGCAGCAGCGGTCGACCACCGGTCAATCCTGCCGCCCTGTCTTCGACCCTTCGTGGCTTTGTACATCTGGTGCGGGATCTGGGCGATACGATCGATGCGATCGATGTCAATCCCATCATCGTGCACGACCCGACCCGTCCTCCCGTCGCGGTCGACACCGTCATATTCCTGGCCAATCAGACGTGATCACCGGCCGCGGTGTCGGCCTTCGCGGATCGACGTCGAGCAGCCCGGTGAGCTGATGTGCCGCCGGTTGCGTCAACGGCGCGAGGGTCTAGTCGCGGCGACGTTTCGCAGGTGCCTTACGAGCCACTGCTCGGGAGATTCGGACCAGCTCATCCACGATCGGGTTGCTCACTCGCCCGTGCCAAGCGATGACCAGATCCCAATTCAGGTAGTCTGGCAAGTCAGTGACCGGCAGGTAGGTGACTCCGGTCACCGGCAGCAGCCGAGTGTATTCCGACGCCAGCATCACGCCGAAGTTGCTCGCGACCATGCCCAGTCTGGACAACAGCTCGACGTTTTCGCCGGGCACGATACGAGGTGTGAAGCCCGCAGCACGACAAGCCATCAGGGTTCCCTCGTGCATGGTCGGGCTGGTGTGCCTGGAGACGATGATGAAGGGGAGGTCGGCCAGATCCTTCAGCCGAAGCGTGCGAGCCTGGGCAACTGGCCAGGCTGACGGCACAGCGGCGATCACTTTCTCGCGCTCGAGCGGATGCGACTGAAACTCACCCTTCTTCAGGACATCACCATTGATGAAGGCCGCGTCGATCTCGCCGCTGCGCAGACCGTCCACATGCTGATAGCTCTGAGCCTCGTGCATGACAATCCGAACGTCGGGGTGTCGGTCGCGCAGTCGTCGCAACACCTCGGGCAGTGCCCGAAACATGGCGGTCGGCGTAAAGCCGATTCGTAGCGTCTCGAGTTCGCCGCTCTGCGCCCGGCGTACGACAGAGGTCGACAATTGAGCCTGGGCGATGAGGTTTCGGGCCTCGGCAAGAAACACCTCGCCGGCCGGCGTCAGACTCACCGACCGTGCGGAACGCCTGAGCAGTCGGGTCCCCAGGGCCTGCTCCAGACGCATGATCGATCGCGACAGGCTCGGCTGGTCGATACCCAGCCGCTCGGAGGCCCTTCCGTAGTGGCTTTCCTCGGCCAGCACCACGAAGTGCCGCATGCGCCGCGCCTCTGCGAGCAGTACATCCGCGCTGTCGACCGGAGTCTGTACGCGGCGTCGGGTGGTCGATTTCAATGCGAGCCTTGAGCCTGGGTCGAATTGCCGGGCCTGCGATCCAGGCCACTGTCGGACACTGTCTCCGGGGATGCCGAAGCGGCCGATGGCGCAGCGGCCGAGAGATCATCGGACGCACGCTGCGGATACTTCAGTCATTGATTCGTGAGCGCTATGATAGCGAGCAGCATTTCAAAGACGAAATTGGGGATCCAGTTGAACCGTCTGAAGGCATTGCTTGCAAGCGGCGGCCGCGCGGTCATGGTCAACCTGATGTTCAACTCGCCCAATCTCGTCGAACACCTGGGCGAACTGGGCTTCGAGGCGGTCATGCTCGACTGCGAACACAGTTCGGCATCCGTCGAGCGGATCGAGGAACTGGCTCGAGCCGCTCGCGCATCGGGGATCGCGGCGATCGTGCGGCCCGAGAAACTCGATGCGGCCCTGATCACGCGCTATCTGGATTGCAAGATCTCGGGCCTGATGATTCCCCATGTCGACGATGCGGCGACCGCGCAGCGTATTGTCGATATGGTGCGCTATGCACAGCCGCGCACCTGGGAGGACGTCCTGATCGTCGCGATGCTCGAATCGCGCCAGGCTCTCGACAACATCGATGAGATCCTGCGCGTCGAAGGGATTGATGTCTTTTTTCTCGCGCGCGTCGATCTGTCCAAGAGCCTTGGCTTGGGGGGCGACAAGCACCACCCAGTCGTGATCGATGCGGTAAGCCGGGCGGTCGCGCAGATCAGGGCTGCGGGCAAGTATGCGGGAGCGGCCGGCGATGCTGATCGAGTGCGGGAAACGGTGGCGCAGGGCGTGCAACTGATCTACGTGAGCACCAAGGGATTGCTCGATACCGGCGCGCGCAGCTATCGAGTGGCAGCGCTGGGTAAACACTGAATCGTCACGCGGCCGGGCACTTATCGAGCGCA
>CAZAVT010000405.1:2573-2938 GCA_964488395.1 uncultured Burkholderiaceae bacterium
AATAGCCTTAATCCTAGTGGTAAAAGAGGTGCAGATCTAGCCGTTATTCGCCCTGTGGGTAGGTTTTAAGCGATCTTTAACTACCTATTTAGGGTTCCTATTAGAAAAAGTGCAAAATCACCCTGTATTGGCGGTTTAACCGAAAGTGTCGCGAGGGCCGCGAGCGCCCTTATCGAAATAACCGCCCTGGATCCTGCGGCTGCGCATCACCGCCGCCAAAGGGGTTGAACCCGCCGTAGCCACCACCCCCGGCGCCATACGGGTTGGATTCGATGCGGATCTCGACCTTCGAGGGGTCGACCGTCGGCATGCCAGCCTTGTAATGCGTGACCAGACCCGGGAATGCCAGCACCACGCCCACCATG
>CAZAVT010000406.1:0-2928 GCA_964488395.1 uncultured Burkholderiaceae bacterium
CGTTGATCATGTCGATCGCCGAGACATTGATTCCGACGGTGCTGTCCTCGCTGGCCAAATCGTGCTTGGCAACGCGTGCCGCGAGATTGAAGCCCGTATCGACCGGTACGCTGCCGTCGGCCACTCCGGCGCTCAGCGCTTCGAGTTCCTCGGGAGTCAGCAGATTGCCCGTCTCAGCCATCATCGTTCCCGGTGGCGAATCACTGAAAGACGAATTCGGTGAAGTGGATTTCCTCGATGCCGCCGAAATCCTCGTACTTCTCCAAGAGCGCATTCACCGTCAGGCGGATTTTCTCGGCGAGCTCCACGCGGAAGGTCGCCTTGTTGATATCGGCCTCGGTGGACTGGCGCATGACATCGAGCACGGCAGAGCGAATGGCGAACTCGTGCTTCTTGATGTTGGTGAAGACCCGTTCGTCGTAGTGAGTCATCACGGCGATGCGAACCTGAATCACCTTGCGCGAGTTAGTGACGTTGGCGAGCAGCGCGCGCTCGAGCTCCATGTAACTCTGCTCGAAACGAACGCGCTCGGGCGCCTGGCGCGCCTTCGGCTGTGGCACTGGACGAGCCCCCGCAGCACCTCCAGCAGCTGCCGGTGCTCCAGCCCCCTTGGCCGGCGCCGCAGCACCCGCCGCAGATCCTGCGCCACCATGCGCCCCGCCTTCGCCGTGCGCCCCGCCCGCCTCCGCGGCAAGCGCCTCGGCAACCGGATCGGACGCCTTCTTGTCGAAGAACCCGGCGAAAAAGAGCGTTCCGACGACCGAACCCGCCACGACGATCAGGGCGATCACCGCGATCAGGATGATCTTGATCAGGGGGCTCTTCTTGACTTCGACTTCACCTTCTTCGTCGGCCATCTTGGCTCTCCATGTCCATTAGACCCTGATATCCAGGATCCGGTCGCTGGTTGACTGGGCAGTTGCCGAGGCCTCGTCGGCTCGTTGACCGCGGGCGGGGTCTCCAGACCCTGAATCGGCCCGACGTTCGAAACGGCCTGGCGTCGGTTTTCCGCCACCCGCCCCCCCGCCAAACTGCTGCATGCCCAAGTGAGCAACGTTCATGCCAGCTTTCTCAAGGTCAAGCCGGAGACGGTCCAGACCCTCGACGATCAGCGCACGCGCCGCCGGGTTGGGAGCATCAAAGACGGCCTCCAGCCGACCGTGATGCAAGGACAGTTCGATCTTGACGTGCCCCAGGTCGGCTGGCTTCAGGTCGAGCTGGAGGTCCCACTCGCCGCGGCTCACCTGGGCCAGGATTCGGTTGGAAAGAGCCTCTGAGAGGCGATGGCGGGCCAGCTCGCGGTCCGCCTCGCTGCGGGCCACCTGCTGAGGTCCCTGCTGAAGATCTGAAAGATCGATCGAATCCTGCTGAGGGGAGCCCGCAGCAACACCAAGCTCGGTGCCCGACGACGTGGCCTCATCCGCTAGGCGACGTACCGGGGTGTTGAACGGATGGGCTGCGAGTGTGACCGCTTGAGTGGAGACGGATGGGGCCACCAGGCCGAGCGGGTCGCCGCGATACTGCCGACCCATCCACTCCGCCGCGGACGGTGCCGAAGCCTGGAGGGCAGCTACCATCCCCTTGGGGGTCGCCGCTCTGAGGGCGAGCACGGCGTCGGTCGGACCCTCGGAGCCGTCAGTGCCTGGCCCCTCGGTGTTGACAAACGATGGGGCGGTCCAATCGCGTTTCGAGTCGGAGGGCGAAGCGACGCTGCGCCCCAGCGGGGCCAGCATCGTGGGGGAAACCCAGCCGGTCGAATTGGCAGGGAGCGCACGAGCGGACTTGTCGGACTGCGGCAAGGCAGCGTCAATGCTGTGCGTCCGCGCGAGCAAGGCGTCGGTCGTCGTACCGGATCGCTGCGATTCGCCCGACGTCGGAAGACCGGGGGCCGCATTCGCCTTGGCCTCACCGGCCCGCGGGTCGCGAGCCAGGGATGCCAGGATGGCTGAATCCACTTGTAAGCCAGTCTGTGGGCCGCCAGCGGGAAGCCCCGTTCGGGACGGCGCCGCCTGCGATGGGGTCGCCCCCGCGGTGGCCGGCGACACTGAGCCAAGCGCAGTCAACGAGCCAGCGGCAGCTGAGGTTCCGGCCAGGGCTGCGCCCAAAAGAGACGCTCCGGGCGATGGGGCGACGCCACCGGCGGAGTCCGTCAGAGCCGCTCCTGGCACTGCACTGACTCCCTCGAGCCCCGCCAGGGCAGCGATCCCAGGTGCGAGCGTCAGATTGGCAGGCACAGGATTCGCTTCGCCCATCGGCGACACCGCCCAGGAAGGAGCCATGGCGAAGCCCTGTCGAAGCTCTCGACCGACCAGACCGCTTAGGTCTCCACCCACGCCGCCTGAAACCGCTGTCGTCGCGCCCGACGGAACCGGTTGGTCCGGCCACAGCACCCCAGCGACCACCTGGGGATCAAGCCCTTGCGCGAGGGCCAGCGCATACAGGGCCTCTTCGGTCGTCGTCTCGGCATTGGCGGCGGTGATCAGTCGGGTCGACCCGCTGAGGCTTTGCGTCTCAAGCGGCGGCAGGGGCAAGGGGTTGCCGCCAGCGGCCACCGGTTGGTCGAGCCGGATGGCGGACAGGGCGGCTTCGAGCCGAGCCGAAAAAGGCTCGCCCGATCGCTCCTCCCGGTCACCAAGCCCCTCGCTGCACCCTCCTTTTTCTTCGTTAATACATTGACTTGAAGAGGTTTCTTGAGATTTTTGAAGAACCCTGGGCTCCAGCTCACCCACGCTGGAAAATTGTAGTCCCGACATACGTTCGGCTCCTGATCGCACGGCAACGGGGCCATCCAAGCAAGAACTGTGACAAGCAGGTTTGCCGCCCCGCTCGGACGCCGACCAGGTGTCGGGATTCAGATGGCACAGCGTTTGCTTAAACCGGCCGTGATCCGGTGAATTCGCCGTGACCGCCCCCTTCAATGCTCAAGCG
>CAZAVT010000407.1:0-2913 GCA_964488395.1 uncultured Burkholderiaceae bacterium
CTTCTTCGCCGAGTTCATGCTCGATGAACTCGCGCACCTCGCGGCCGCGCTCGCCAATCAGCGCGATCACCGTGACATCGACCGCGGCGCCCTTGACCAGCATGCCGAGAAGCGTGGACTTGCCCCCGCCCGCGGCGGCGAAGATCCCCATCCGCTGGCCCTCGCCGCAGGTGAGCAGCGAATCGATCGCCCGCACACCCAGCGGCACCGGGTCCTTGATCACCCGCCGCTTCATCGGATCGGGCGCGTCGGCAAACACCGGATAGAAGCGGTCGGCTTCGAGTGGTCCGCGCTCGCCCGCATCGAGCGGATTGCCCAGGCCATCGAGCACCCGCCCCAGCAATCCGTCGCCGACCGGTACCATGTGCGCCCGTCCGGTGGGCATCACCTCGGTGGTGGCCGAGATGCCGTACATATCGCCGATCGGCGTGAGCAGCGCCGCATCCCGGGCAAAGCCAACGACCTCGGCCTTCATCTCGAAATCCTCGCCGGGCTGGCGCAGGATGCACACTTCGCCGACCTTGACCGCTGGTACCACGGCCTTGATGATCGTGCCGATCACCTGGGTGACGCGCCCCTTGATCGCGAGCGTCGGCGTATCCGCGATCGCGAGCTCGAGCATGTCGGTGACGTAGTCAAAGTTTTTCATGATGGGCGGGTCCGGGGCCTAAACCCGACTGCCCAGCAGCTTGGCAAAGCTCTGCTCGATCGCCCTCAGCTGCAGATCAATGCTGGCCTCGACCACGCCAGTCTCGCTTTCGAGGATGGCCGCGTCGCCCTTCAGGCGCGGATCGGGCACGAAATCGATCATGCCCACGCCCGGAAAACGTTCGAGGAGTTCAGCAGCGCGTGCCTTGATCTCCTCGAGATGCTCTGGCGGCAAGCGAAGGGTCAGCTGCTTCTGGTTGCGCATCACCGCGAGACCACTCTGCACGACGGCGATCACCCGCTCGGTGTCAGTAAAGTCGGCAATGATGCGCCGCACGGCCTGCATCACGAGACCCACGATCTTCTGCTCGATCGCAGCAAAATATTCGACCGTGCGCGAGGCATTCTCGATCATCCGGTCGGCCTCCTCGAGTCGGGCTTCCATCTGCCCTTCCTCGTAGCCGCGCGCCTTCTCGGCGTCGAAGGCCGCCTGCGCCTCACCGACAATGCGCTGCGCCTCGGCGCGGGCCGCGGCAAGCAGGGCCTCGGCGTCCTTCCAGGCCGCCACGCGCTCGGGTTCGAGTACCAGGTCGGTCCGATCGGTGACCGGCAGAGGGGCTCGATCGAGATCCTGAAAGCGGACGAAGGCCATGAGAGGCGCTCGCTCAGCCACGCGTCGCGGCAAAGGCCGCAAGGCGTGCATCGAATTCGGGTTGCCAGGCCGCAACCACCTGCGCCCTGACCCATTCGAACAAACGGTCGCCAGGCGTGATCGAGGCGCTGCGGCCCGCTTCGGGTGAGGCCTCGGGCGGCAGCTTGATAGTGAGGCGCCAGGAGAGCGGGGGTGGCAGGCTGTCGGCAACCGCAGCGATCAGGCCCCAGCCCGTGCGGATGATACGAGCAGGCCAGGCAGCCGGCTCCGTGACCGGATCGGTCGGCGGGCTGGCCGTGCGCCCGGATGACGGCACCGATGCCGAGCCTGAGTCGGCCTGATCAGTCGGCAAGCCATAGACGAACGCCAGGTGATCGCCGCTCACACCGTTCGCCTGGAGCGCCCGCAAGCTATCTCGCAAAACGATCCGGCGCAGCGAGGGGTGCTCGCCCGCGAGCCCCAGATACCACGCGAGCGACTCCAGGACCTCACCTGGCAGCAGGGCGAGCCGATGCAGCGGTGACGCCCAGTCGATGCCCGCCATCCAACCGGATGGGTCGGCTGGCCGACTCGGCAGGCCCAGACCCCGCTCATGCGCCAGTTCACTCACCCGTGCATCGGTCGGCGCAAGCGCCGCCGGGCAGACGAGCCGGTCGGGGTGAGCGGTCGCCCCCGGTCGCAACAGGGCGTCATAGACCGCGCGTCCGCTCGCGCCCGGCAACTCAAGAAGAAAGCGTGCCGGCTCGAGCATCAGGCGCCTTCCTGGGTGGGCGCAGCCACGGCACGGTTCCGCCGTACGAGGAGGTACGCAAGCGCAGCCACGGCGCCCATGGCGAGCACCAGCAAGCCGATCATCAGATAGCCAAAGGTCCGCAGCGGCGCCGCCGAGAGCGGCGGGACTTCGGCGCCCCAGACCGAGACCGACTGCGCCTTGTCCGGAACCTTGGCCGAACTCGACACGAGGACCACCGTCACCCGGTCGACCGACAGATCGGGGATGCTGTTGGCGACCAAACGACGCACCTGGGGTTGCAGGAGCTCGATGTCGTATTCGACGCGATGCTTGATGAAGACCGCGGCCGAAGAAGGCGAGCCCTTGTCCAGACCAGTGCCACGCTCGGGCAGCACCAGATGGACCCGGGCAAACAACACGCCGTCAAGATTGGCGAGCGTGCCGGACAACTCCTGAGACAGTGCATAGAGATAGCGGGCCCGCTCCTCGACCGGCGAAGAGATGAGGCCGTCCTTGCTGAACACCTGACCGATCGCCTTGAAACTCTCGCGCGGCAGGCCCGCAACCCGAAGGATGTCGACGGCGCGAGCCATATCCGACTGGTTGACCTGCAGGCCGACGTTGCCGTCCTTGCCGGCGACCTTGGTGACCGAGATGCCCTTGTTGAGGAGCTCAGCCATGACCTCGTTGGCATCACGCTCTGCGATAGTCGCGAGCAGGTCGACCTTGGCGCCGCAGGCGCCCAAGAGCAGCGCGGCAACAAGCGCAAGCCCGCGCGCTGCACGAGCCATCATCGGAGCATTCATGAGCGGTCCGTCTTGGTGTCGCGACCCGGTCGTCACTGCGTCTTGACGATGGTGTCGATGGTCTGCGGGGCCTT
>CAZAVT010000408.1:0-2912 GCA_964488395.1 uncultured Burkholderiaceae bacterium
GGCCGATGCTCAGCCCAACCCGACAGCGGCGACCGATGTGCCCGGCGCGCTGATCGCGAGTCGCGGCGGTTCGATTCGACTGGCGGCTCGTGAAGACCTGAAGGTATCCGTGCTCGATGCCCGGTCGGACGCGGCCAGCGGCGGGCACTTGGCGCTGATTTCCAGCGCCGGGACGATCAGCGGCGATACCGGCACCCATGATGGTGCGGTGAGTCTGCTCGGCGCGAGTCTGCGCCTCGAGGCGGCGCAAGGCGTCGGCGAGCAGCCGCTGCCGGGTCAACCGACCGGTGCTGCGCTGCAGGCGCTCTCGATGTCGGTGGGCCGGCTCGCTGCGAGCACCGTTACCGGCGACATTCGTCTCTACAACATGGGTGCGCTCGAGGTGGGTCCGCTGGCCGATCTGAGGACGCTACGGGTCAGTGCGGCAGGTCTCACGATGCCGATCTGGTCTTCCGAGATATCGGGGATCCGCACCGGGGCGAGCGGAAGTGTTCAGCTGATCACCGAGGGTTCGCTGACGCTGCTGTCCGAGCCTGCGATTGATGATGGCGTGTCGATCCACGCGGGTTCGGGCGGGGTCGTGCTGGAGGTCAGGCCGCTCACTCGCAGTCTCATCGATGCCGATGGGATCGAGACCACCGAGACGCTGGATGCGGGCGATCTGCTGGTTTATGGCGACATCGTGTCGGGCGATGCCGGCACGCTGACCGGTGGCGGCTATGTGCTGATCACCGTGGCGGGTGACCTGACCCAGACGGCAGGCACGCTGATCGCGAGCGGCCAGGGGGTGATGGTCCATGCGGGCGGCACGATCACCATCAGCAGGATCGCTGCAGCCCCGTTCAGCGACCGGCTGGCGGACCAGGACGGTACGGCTGTCGCTGCGGGCGGCCGGGTGGCGCTGCGCACGCCGGGCGCGATCGAGGTCGCCGACCATGCATCGGCAGGCGAAACCCCGGCGATCGCAGCCGGTGAACTGGTGCTCGAAGCGCGCATGATCGCCGCGCTGCGCGTGGCGATCGACCGCCTCAGTGCCCAGTCCTCCGAGGGCGACCTCAGCTTCAGCGATATCGATGATGTGCGCGACCCTGTCCAGGGTGTCGGCATCACGCTGTTGTCCGCCGCCGGAGGCTCGGTGAGCCTCGCCGCCGAAGGTTCGATCACGCTGGACCGCGCCCGACAGAGCGGCGATGTGGCCGGCCGCATCCGCGTGTCCGACGGGTCGTCTCTCTCATTGTCCGCCGGCCAGGACCTTGCGCTCCTCGATGCGGAGGCCTTGGCCGCGATCGAGGGTTCGATGGGCGAACTCAGCCTGATCGCGGCCGGCTTTGTCACCAGCGCGCGACTCTTCGCCGGGAGCCAGCGCAGCGACTGGCGAGCCGGGCAGACGATCCGGTTCGGCAGCGCTGGCCGCTATGTCGATCTGGCGACCGGCGAGATTTCGCGCGGTGCCGTCCTGGTGGCAGATGCCTCGAGTGGACCCACCTTTACAGCCGCCCTCCAGGCTGGTGCTCTCCACCAGATCTCAAGCGGTGCTGCGATCGTGCTGGCCGATGCTCTCCCGCTTGCGGGAGGGTCGGTATCACTGAGCGCGGCTGATGGTGTTCGTACCCGCGAGCAGGGGTTACTGGCGGGTCTGGTTATCAGCGAGGGCACGGTGACCTCGCTCGGCAGCCAGCTGGTCCTCGACCTGCCGATGTCGGTGCCCGCACGGACCGACGTGGCGCTGCCGCTCTCGCTCCCGCCTGAGTCGATCAGCCTGATCGATTTCGCTCGCCCCGAGGCGGCGCAGCTGACCCTGACAGTGAGTGCCGCGGGCGCCATGCTGCATTGGCCGGGCTTGACCGGACAGCTGGCCGCGTCGCCAGCGGGTGGCGCGGCCTCGGTGGCGCTGTCGGGTAGCGCGGAGCACCTCAATGCGTTCCTCGGAGGACCCCAGGGCTTGCGGCTCCAGGCAACGGCGGGAGCCGAGGTGTCGCCCTCGCTGTCGATCGAGGTAGTCGGGCCGGACGGGGTCATGCGTTCGAAGCAGATGGCGGTCGTCGTCGTCGGGTCCGGGGCCGGCTCAGAGCCCGTGATGCTGAGCCTGCCCTCGCGTTACACCCTGACCGATGGGGGCGAGCTGTTCATGCCGGCTGGTCTGGTCACGGCCGATGATCCGCTGGCGGTGTACCTGCTGACCATCGAGTTGTCCGGGCCGGATGCCAGGCTGATCTGGGCCACTCCACCGAGTGGCGAGGTGACGGCGGCTGACGGCACCTCAGCGCTCGCGGGTGAAGGCACGAGGCTCCAGTTGCGTGGCACCGCTGCGGCGCTGAGCGCATTCCTGTCGGCCTCCGGTGCGCTGCGCTTTGCAGGCACGGCCGATGCGAGTTTCGGCATGAGCGTGCAGCAGCAGGGCGGCGAGGGCGCCTTTGCGCAGGCGACGTCGCAGATCACCCGTCTCGGCACCGAAACCGTCCCGGCTGTCCAGGTCTCGCTCGCCTCGCCGCGCCAGATCGTGATTCAGCCTGGCTCGACGTCGCGCTTGGTCTTCCCCTCTGGCATGGTCACTGGTTCAGGGCTCCTCTTCCTAACGCTTTCGGTCGAGCGCGATGCGCAGGGCCAGCCGATCGGTGCCCTGACGCTCTTGAGCGATGACGCCAGTGGCAATGCCGATGGGGTGACAGTCGCCGGCACTTCAGCCGATCCGCTCTTGAGTGGCAGCGCGGCTGCGTTGTCCGCCTATCTGGCAGCGGGTCATATCCGGTACAGCGGTCCGTCCAGCCTGGCTGGCGGTGGTGGTACCTCGCTCGCTGTCGCCCTTCGCGACGCGGGTTCGGCCGTCAACGCCCTGGCACAGGCGCAGGCGACGGTGGCGCTGCTCCCGACGGAAGGCGGTGTGACCGGACCGCTGGCTGCGATCGAGTTGC
>CAZAVT010000409.1:0-398 GCA_964488395.1 uncultured Burkholderiaceae bacterium
GCGGCAGGAAGGATTGGGTCCCCCGCAGGTGCCGTTCAAACCAGCCGACTTCAAACGCACGCCTGCGGGGTTGCAAGAAGCCGAGCTTCATCGTCTCGGTGCTGATGTCCGCGACCGGCGCCCAGTAGTCAAGGACATCGAAGTCGGCGATCCGATCCTCGCTGACGGGATGCTCAATCCGCACCAGACCGCGTGCCAGCAGGTCGCGGTTGGTGACGGGCGGTCGACTGCGCGGACCGATGATTTCCCCAAAGGGTGCAAACGTCGCCTCGTCAAGCGGCTGCGCCTTCAGGCGAAAGGATGCTGAGTTCATCGGGGCAGGGCGGGTGTGGTGATGCCCAGCAACCGCGCGGCGTTGCCGCCCATGACCTGTGGTCGAACCTCAGGCTTGAAGGGTA
>CAZAVT010000409.1:507-2896 GCA_964488395.1 uncultured Burkholderiaceae bacterium
ACGCGCTGGCGTAGAGCGCCTTGTCGGGCACCAGCTCGTTGGCCCCCTTCACGTACTCGTCGGCCCATGGGCGAAGCTCCATGCCCGACCACTCGAAATACACATTGCGATGCCGGTAGGCGGTGATCACCATCTCGCGCACCCACGGATAGCCGCCGTGACTCATCACGATCTTGAGTTCAGGCAGATCGGTCGCAACCCGGTCGACATGACGTGGCGCGGCGTCGTCGATGATCACGCCGGGCATCCGGTACGCCCAGCCTGAGGTGAAGACCACCGGGATGTCGAGCTCGATGCACTTGGTGTAGAGCGGATAGTAGAGCCGGTGATCGGGCGAGATCTTGTGCATGTAGGGGTCCAGCGAGATGCCTCGCATGCCCCACTCGTGATAGCAGCGCTCGATCTCGCGCACGCCCGCCATGCCCTTATGGGGATCGATACCGGCAAATGCGATCAGCCGGCCAGCCGACTCGCGCGCCACGCGGCCCACCACGTCGTTATCCATCTTCCACTGATAGGTGGTCTCGATGTCCCGACCCTCGAGCACACCGTAGTCGATGTCGTTGGCATTCATCGAGTCGATCAGGTCGCCCAGGGTGCGCCGGGGCAGCTCGTAGCCACGGCCTTCGACGAAACTGCGGAAGATCGGATTGTTGGTGATCGAGACAAATTCCTCGATCTCGGGGCGGACTCGGAAGTCGATGATCATCGCGTATGATTCCCTGCGAAATAAGCCGTGACGGGACGCGGTCTGGCGTGTTGTACACAATCTTGCGTGGCCGCTGGACTATGCACTAAGTTACGGCTTTTTTCTACATCACGATAATGATTCAACGGGGGACAGCAGGCTTGAATCCGCACTCCGATTCGCTGCCCGTCAGCGCTCCGATGGCTTCACGGGGCGGAGGCATCGGGATCGCAGCCTTGCAGCAGGTCTTTCGCGCTGCTGATCGCGAGACGGTCGCCCTTGATCATGTTGGGTTCTCGATTGAGCCAGGGTCCTTCTGCATCGTGATCGGCCGCTCGGGCTGCGGCAAGACCACTTTGCTGCGTATCCTCGGGGGCTTGCTCGCGCCCACTTCCGGCTCGGTGCGCATCGATGACGTCGAGCTCTACGATCGCCGTGGTGAGGCCAACGCCGATGCGCTCGGTCATCTCGGCTTCGTGTTCCAGGAAGCCAATCTGCTGCCGTGGCGCAATGTACGCGACAACATCGCGCTGCCGCTCGAGGTGACTGGCATGGCCAAGGCGGAGCGCCGTCGCCGCGCAGAAGAACTCGCCGAGCTCGTCGGGCTGTCGTCCTTTCTCGAGCATCTCCCAGGCATGCTCTCGGGGGGCATGCGCCAGCGGGTCTCAATCGCGCGCGCCCTGGCGATCAATCCCTCGACGCTGTTGATGGATGAGCCGTTTGGCGCCCTCGATGCCATGACGCGGGACGGCATGAACCAGCTGGTGCAGAGTCTCTGGATGCAATTGCGCACGACGGTTGTGCTCGTCACGCATTCGATTCGCGAGGCCGTCATGCTCGGCGACCGCATCGTCGTGCTTTCGCCCCACCCGGGCCGACTGCGCTCGATCATCGAGGTGCCCTTCGAGCGCCCCCGCGACGGGCGGATCGCGCGATCGGCTGAGTTCCAGGCGCTGGTCGAGCGCCTGCACCAGGAAATCGAGGCGGATTGAATGGCAGAATCTCATCCCCAAGCGGCGATCGATCGGCCTGGCCCTTCCCGATCGGGAGGGCGTCGGTCAGAGCCCTTCTTCACGCGGCATCTGGCCTGGTTCACGACGCCTGCCATCATCGCCGTGTTCGTACTCTTCTGGGAGGTCTACGTACAGACCTCCGGGATCAGCAAGTTCGTCCTGCCCAGCCCGAGCAGCATCGGCCAGGCGATGGTCTTCCTGATGCAACAGGACTTTTTTCTCGCGCACCTCAAGCTCACCGTGAGCGCGATCCTCAGTGGATTTGCGATCGCGATTGCCTTTGGCACCGTCGTTGGCGTGGCGCTGGGCAAGTCGCGGATGGCCGAGCGGCTCGCCAACCCCTTTGTGATCGGCTCGCAGGTCGTACCCAAAGTCGCGCTGATGCCGCTCTTTCTGCTGTGGCTGGGGTTCGGCATCGAGTCCAAGATCGCGATCGTGGCGCTGCTCTCGTTCTTCCCGATTCTCAAGAACACGATCCTTGGGGTGCAATCCATCGAAAAGGGGCACCGCGATCTTTTTGTCGTGATCCGAGCGAGCCCCTGGAAGCGGATCTGGTCCCTCGAGATCCCGGCGGTGATGCCCTATGTACTGACCGGCATCGAGACGGCGAGTGTGCTGGCAGTGACTGGGGCGATCGTCGGCGAGTATCTCGGGGGCTCGAAGGGCATGGGCGCGATGGTGGTGGCCT
>CAZAVT010000410.1:0-2255 GCA_964488395.1 uncultured Burkholderiaceae bacterium
GATCTGGTCGACCACATGACCTGGGTGTTTGCCGGGGACGGTTGCCTGATGGAAGGCATTTCGCACGAAGCGTGCTCGCTCGCCGCGAGCTGGCGGCTTTCGAAGCTCGTGGTTCTCTACGATGACAACGGCATTTCGATCGACGGTGCGGTGGGCCCCTGGTTTGGCGATGACACGGCGATGCGTTTTCGCGCCTACGGCTGGCATGTCATCGAAGCGGTCGATGGTCACGATGTTGGGGCCGTTCGGGCGGCGCTCGATCAGGCCCGCGCTTTGCGCCGACCTTCATTCAGTGCCGCACCGTCATCGGCAAGGGCTCGCCGGGACGTGCCAACACGGCCAAGGCGCATGGCGAACCGCTGGGTGCTGCCGAGATTGCAGCGACACGTGCGGCGATCGGTTGGGGCCACGAGCCGTTCGTGGTTCCTGACGAGGTTCGGGCCGCCTGGGATAGCCGCGATCGCGGCGCAGCCGCAGAGGCGTCCTGGCAGGACACCCTTGCGCGCTATCGCGAGAGGCATCCCGTGCTCGCGGCAGAATTCGAGCGACGCATGCGCGGCGAGCATTCGGACGAATTTGACCGGGCCTATGATGCCGCCCTCGAGGACGCGCTCGCCCGGGCCGAGACGATCGCCACCCGCAAGGCGTCCCAGAATGCGCTGAATCACTTCGGGCCGGCGCTGCCCGAGCTCATCGGTGGCTCAGCCGATCTGACGGGCAGCAATCTCACCGACTTCAAGGATTGCGGGGCCTTCAGGGGCGACTTTGCTGCCGGGACCGAGCCCGGCCGGCACATCAATTTCGGTGTGCGCGAGTTTGGAATGAGCGCGGTGATGAATGGACTCGCACTCCATGGCGGCTTCATTCCCTTCGGCGGGACCTTCCTGACCTTCTCCGACTACTCCCGCAATGCGCTTCGCATGGCAGCGCTGATGCGTCAACGGGTGCTGTTCGTCTTCACGCATGACTCGATCGGTCTTGGTGAGGACGGGCCAACGCATCAGCCGGTCGAGCATGCAGCATCCTTGCGGCTGATCCCCGGGCTCGATGTCTGGAGGCCGGCTGATACGGTTGAGTCAGCGGTCGCCTGGGGCGAGTCGCTGCTGCGAGCCGATGGTCCAAGCGCGCTCCTGTTTTCCCGCCAGGCCCTGCCGTTTATCACCCGTTCGGCGGGGCAGGTGAGCGCGGTCATGCGGGGCGGCTATGTGCTCAGGGACGCCCAGGAAGCGTTGGCCGTCCTGATCGCAACCGGCTCCGAGGTGAGTCTCGCGCTCGCCGCGCGCGATCGGCTTCAGGAGCTGGGCCTGCCGGTACGGATCGTTTCGCTGCCCTCGACCTCGGTCTTTGACCGCCAGTCGGCCGAGTACCGTGCGCAGGTCTTGCCGCAGGGCTTGCCGCGGGTCGCGCTCGAGGCCGGTGTGACTGATTTTTGGTGGAAATATCGAGTCGATGCCGTGGTTGGGATTGACCGGTTTGGCGAATCCGCGCCAGCCTCGGCGCTCAACCGGCACTTCGGTTTCACAGTCGACAATGTGGTCGACACGGTCCGCGAGGTGCTGCGCCGCAGTCAGCAGGCCCGCCGTTCGAAGCGTTGATTCCCTTCAACAGAGCCGTCAATACCCGCCTTCTTCAGGAGTTTCTCGATGACCCTGCGCGTTGCCATCAATGGTTATGGCCGGATCGGCCGCAACATCCTGCGAGCCCACTACGAGGGTGGCAAGCGGCATCCGATCGAGATCGTTGCGATCAACGACCTCGGCGATGCAAAGACCAATGCCCACCTGACCCGATTTGATACCGCGCATGGCCGCTTTCCCGGTACGGTCGCGATCGATGGCGATTCGATTGTCGTCAATGGTGATCGGATCCGCGTGCTTGCCGATCGTAATCCCGCGGCCTTGCCCTGGGCTGACCTCGGTGTCGATGTGGTGCTCGAGTGCACCGGTTTTTTCACGAGCAAGGAAAAGGCGAGCCTCCATCTGAAGGGTGGCGCGCGCAAGGTCGTGATTTCCGCACCGGGCGGCAAGGACGTTGACGCGACGGTGGTCTATGGCGTCAACCATCAGGTGCTGAAGTCCTCCGACACCGTCATCTCTAACGCGTCGTGTACCACCAACTGCCTGGCCCCCCTCGTCAAACCCCTGCATGACGCGATCGGTGTGCTCAATGGCCTGATGACCACTGTCCATGCCTATACCAACGATCAGGTGCTGACCGACGTTTATCACGAAGACCTGCGTCGGGCTCGCTCGGCG
>CAZAVT010000410.1:2265-2895 GCA_964488395.1 uncultured Burkholderiaceae bacterium
ATCCCGACCAAGACCGGCGCTGCCGCCGCTGTGGGGCTGGTGCTGCCCGAGCTGGATGGCCGGCTCGATGGCTATGCGATCCGGGTGCCGACCATCAATGTGTCGATCGTCGATCTGTCCTTCATCGCCGCTCGCGACACGACCGTGCAGGAAGTCAACGCCATCATGAAGGCTGCGGCTGCCTCTGGCCCGCTGGCCGGCATTCTCGCTTACACCGAGGAGCCGCTTGTGTCGGTGGACTTCAATCACAACCCGGCTTCCAGCAACTTTGACGCCTCGCTCACCAAGGTGTCGGGTCGGCTGGTCAAGGTGAGCAGCTGGTATGACAACGAGTGGGGCTTCTCTAACCGGATGCTCGACACCACAGTCGCCTTGATGAACGCCAGGTGACCGTCATGCAGTTCAAGCGCCTCACTGACCTCGAGCTCACCGGTCAGCGGGTCTTCATCCGGGCGGATCTCAATGTGCCGCAGGATGGCGCTGGTGCGATCACTGACGACACCCGGATCCGGGCGACGGTGCCCGCCATCCGCCATTGCCTCGCTGCTGGCGCGGCGGTGATGATCACCTCGCATCTGGGGCGACCCACCGAGGGTGCGTTGACCGAGGCCGACTCGCTGGCCCCGATCG
>CAZAVT010000411.1:0-2893 GCA_964488395.1 uncultured Burkholderiaceae bacterium
CGGGCGGTGCAGGAGTCGGCGACCGAGGCCGTCGAGTCGGCGCTTGCCGAAGCCCCGGTCGATATGCTCGGTCAGGCGCCGGCGATGCAACAGGTCTTTCGTGCGATCGGTCGACTTTCCCAATCAAATGTGACGGTCCTCATCACCGGGGAGAGCGGCACCGGCAAGGAGCTGGTGGCGCGCGCGCTGCACAAGCACAGCCCGCGAGCTGACAAGATCTTTGTCGCCCTGAATACCGCAGCGATCCCACGCGACCTGCTCGAGTCCGAACTGTTCGGCCATGAACGCGGCGCCTTTACGGGAGCCCAACAGATGCGCCGTGGTCGTTTCGAGCAGGCCGACGGCGGCACCCTGTTTCTGGACGAGATCGGCGACATGCCCGCCGAGTTGCAGACACGGCTTCTGCGGGTCTTGTCCGACGGGCACTTCTACCGGGTGGGTGGCCACCAGCCCATTCGTGCCAATGTCCGAGTCATCGCCGCGACCCATCAAAATCTCGAAGACCGGGTTCGGCAGGGCCTGTTTCGCGAGGATTTGTTTCACCGCTTGAACGTCATCCGGATGCGCCTGCCCGCTCTGCGCGAGCGCGTTGATGATGTGCCGCTTCTTACCCGGCACTTCCTCGTACAGAGTGCCCGCGAACTAGGCGGTGAGCCCAAGCGGATGAGCGAGGATGCCCTGCAGGTGATGAGTCGGTTTGGCTGGCCGGGCAACGTCCGGCAACTGGAGAATGTCTGTCGCTGGTTGACTGTGATGGCACCCACGCAGACCATCGAGTTCAAGGATCTGCCGCAAGAAGTGCGTGAGGGCTCGACCGTGGTCGCGGGTGCGCCTGTGACCGAGTCGGCGGGCTCTGCAGACCTCGGCAGACCGGTACCCACAGGCGAGGCCGCGGCGACGGCGATTGCGACGGCCGGTGGATTTGCCGCGGGGGGGGGCGCCTCGGGGAGCCTGCCCTTGCAGGGCGGTGCTGCAGCGATGGGGCGTTCTGACGGCACAGCCTGGAATACCTCGGCCGCCCGAACGGCCACGCATCCCCTTCCTTGGGCTTCGAGTGCTGGCGAGGCTACCGCCGCTGGTCCCTGGGAGGCACTCCTCGAACGCGAGGTGTCTCAGCGGCTCGCGGCCCAACCCCCCGAGTTGCGGCTGAGCGGCGAAAGCGATCTGATGGCTTCGCTCACCCGCTCGTTCGAGGCATCGATCATCCGCACCACGCTGCGCCACACGCGAGGCCGACGAATCGATGCGGCCTTGCGGCTGGGCATCGGCCGTAACACGATCACTCGCAAGATCCAGGAATTGCGGCTCGAGGACGACGCTGGCGTCTGAGTCGCTGCCGTTGCCGTCACTCGCTCAACGTTTGCCCAGGCCCAGGCGGGCGGCGCCCTCGGTGTAGAGGGCGGTTCGCTCCTTCATGAAGGCGTCCATCTCCTCGGCGCCAATATTGATGAGCTCGAAGCCACTTTTCGCGGCAAGCTCTTTCATTTCCGGATCCTGATTGAGTGCGCGCCACAGGTCAGATACCCGTCGACGGGCCTCGGGCGGGGTGGAGCGTGGCATACCGATCCCTCGATACGCCCCGTCGACCCAGGCCACGCCCAGTTCTTTGAAGGTCGGAACCTCTGGCAACAGCGGGTGACGCTCTTCCATCGCGACAGCGATCGCGCGCAAGCGTCCTTTGTTGTTGACCGCAAATGCGGTGTAGCTCATCGCCCCGTCGATCTGGCTGCCCAGGACCGCCACCGCCATGTCGCCAGTGCCCTTGAACGGCACATAGGTGGTCTTGATCGCGAAGTCCGCGTTCAGGCGCTCGTGGGCCGCATGATTGGCTGAATTGAGGCCTGAACCGCCGAGCGCGAGCTTGCCCGGATCTTTCTTGGCCGCAGCGACGAAATCGGCAAAGGTCTTGATCGGACTCGCTGCCGGGACGATCAGTGCGTCGGGCGTGTAATGGAACCAGAAGACGGGCGTGATGTCCGCCGTCTTGTACTGCACCTGCCCCTCGATAGGCTGGAAGACGATGTGCGGGAGGTTGATACCCACCACATTGAATCCGTCGCCCGCGAGCGTGTTGATCTGTGACCACATCAGGGCCCCACCGGCGCCGGCTTTGTACTGCACCACAGTGTCGATGGTTGGACAGCGTTTCTTGAGCACGGCTTGCTGGTGACGAGCCGACTGGTCGGATTCGCCACCCGGCGGGAAGGCCTGCCAATACACGATGTTCCGGTCAGGGCAGCCCTGGGCGGCGGCCGGCCCGGTGGCCCAGGCCGTCGTGGCGATCACGAGCGTCGCGATCCCTGTGGCGAAGGGTTTCATCGTCAGTCTCCTAAGGTGGTTGGTGTCGTGCTCGAATGCTTGTGCAGGGATTTAGCGCAGGGCGGCGCAGACTGCTTCGGTGACCTCGGCCGTGCCCGCGCGGCCACCGAGGTCGCGGGTATGAAGCGAGCGGTTTGCCGTGATGCGCTCGATGGCCCGCATGAGTCGAGCGGCTCCAGAAGGTGCCGATCGGATTGGCAAGGCCCTGACCCATGATGTCGAACGCGGAGCCATGGATCGGTTCGAACATCGACGGATAGCGACGCTCGGGGTCTACGTTGCCGGTCGGTGCGATGCCCAGGCTACCGGCCAGTGCGGCCGCGAGATCGCTGAGGATATCGGCATGGAGGTTGGTGGCGACGACCGTGTCGATGCTTGCGGGCCGGTTGACCATCCGCGCGGTCATCGCGTCAACGAGCTCCTTGTCCCAGTGAACGTCGGGATACTCTCGCGCCACGCTCGCGGCGATCTCCACGTCCCTGACGTTGCCCGTCACGCTGCTCACCCTCAGGGCGCTGTTTCGCTTGATCGTCACTACGCTCTGTGCCGTCAGTGTTATCTTTTCGCTGACGAG
>CAZAVT010000412.1:0-2878 GCA_964488395.1 uncultured Burkholderiaceae bacterium
ATGGTGGAGGGCAGGGAATACGGCGACCAGGCGATTTCACCCGCGATGATGGCCTGGGTGAGGGGCGCCGAGTTCGGGTAGATCCGGGGCTTGAACGCCGCGAGCTGATCGAAATAGTCCTGCCCTGCCCGACTGGAAACGATGTCAGCCCAAATCGCGACCGTGAGCCCGCTGACTTCGTTCAGACCAACCTTGCCGACCCATTGCCGGTCCCCCAGGAGATCGCGCCAATCCTTGGGCCGATGCTTGACGATCTGGGTGTTGTAAGCGAGCACCCAGGGCTCGTTGACCACCGGCACCAGTTCGGGCTGCTTGTAGAAGCGTTCGCTGCCCTGCCAGAGCGACACCGACGGTCCGCAGGGCGCAATGAGGGCGTTCTGCTTGACCTTCTCAGCCATCCAGTGGGGGTCGGTGAAGACCATCACATCGCCAGTCGGTACGCCCGCACTCAGTTCCTGGTTGATCCGCTCGTTGATCCGGTTGCCGATCAACCGGATTGCACTGGCGCGGATCTCCGGATACTTTTTCATGAACCCGGCGAGCAGGCGCTGATTGTCAGCCTCCGACCGGGTGGAATACATCATGACCTGCCCTTCCTTCCTCGCCTGGGCAAGGATCTGGCTCCAGCCGCTGGACCCGGCTTTGCAAAGCGCCTGGGTGTCCTGCGCAAAGGTCGCCTCCGATAGCAGCGATGAAATCGCCATGACGCTCAGCGCGAGGCAATAGCTCCGTACCGTCTTGAATCGGGTCTTCATTCATCTCCCCTTGGTGTCTGGATCATCATCAAGCTCAATCAGCCGGCCGCCGGAAAGACGCAGACGCTGCCGGATTCGATCGAAAGTCGGGCGCGGGCGCCCATCGGCGGCGCAACGCTGCCTGGAGGGCAAAGCACCAGGACCTCCTCGTCCCCGCCCCTCAGCCGGACCTCCCAGCCCGACCCGACGTACATCGACGCGACCACCGTCAGCGCGCCCGCCGGCTCGATGTGGATCCTCGCGGCGTGAGGCATGAAGGCCACTCGGACCTGCCCCTCGGGGAGCATGACCGGGCAGTCCATCGCGCCGGCAACGCAGTGGAGTCGGCCGGACGCGAGCCGTGCTGAGAGAACGTTGGCGCCGAAGAATCGCGCGACAAACTCGTTGATCGGTCGCTCATAAATGTCGGCGGGCGAACCGAGCTGCACGATCCGCCCCCCGTCCATGACCGCCAACCGGGTGCCAAGGGCCAGAGCCTCAGACTGATCATGGGTCACATAGACTCCGGTGAATCCGATCTCGCGGTGGAGTCGACCCAGCTCATCTCGCAGCCCTCGACGAAGCCCGGCGTCCAAGTTCGACAGAGGCTCATCGAACAGCAGCAGGCTCGGCCGCGCCGCCATCGCCCGAGCCAACGCAATCCGCTGCTGCTGACCGCCCGACAACTCCCCTGGATAGCGTTCGGCCAGATGTTCGCAACGGACCATCGCCAGCACTTCGCGAGACATCCGCTGCGCCTCTGCCTTGGATGCTCCCCGGCGCAAGGCGGGATACATCACGTTGTCGAGCGCCAGCATGTGGGGCCATAGCGCATAGGACTGGAACACCATCCCGATATCACGACGATTGGGGGCCAGCTCGACCTTCCCGAAGCGCGGGCCGCGCGCGAACAGGGTCTTGTCGCCCAGGCGGATGCGCCCCTCATCGGGATGAACCAGGCCGGCGATTGCATTGAGCGCCGTCGATTTGCCACAACCGCTCTCGCCAAGCAGCACAGTGAGGCTGCCGGGGGCCACATCGAGCGAGAAGCCATCGAGCGCGACCACCGAGCCGTCCCGCCCCGCATAGCTGACCCTCAGGTCGTCGATGACGAGATGGCTCATGCGACGGGCACTCGCAGGTCGTAAAAACGGCTGGCGGTCCCCGCGAAGAGGTCCGATTTTTCCTGCGCCCCGGCACCTGCGGCCAGACGCTTGAAGGTGTTCCAGATGATCTTGTAGCTGCAGCTGGCCTTGTCGGGAGGGAAGTTGCTCTCAAACATGCAACGGTGACTGCCGAAGGCCTCGATCAGGGGTTCGATGTAGGGACGCCAGGCGTGGGCCAGCTCTTCGGAAGAGGGTGGACGTGGCCGCTCGTTGAATCCGAAACCGCCGACGATCATGCCGAGCCCCCCGAGCTTGACACAGACGTTGGGACATCGGGCAAGCGCCAACATGTCGCGCCTCCACTGCGCGTAAAGCTCCTGCCTGCGGCCTGCATAGGCACCGATCCCCAGTGGGGTGCCCGCGTGATCCAGAACGATGGGGGTTTCCGGAAACGCTCGGGCCAGGTCAGTGAGCTCGCCGATCTGCGTCTGGTAGAGAAAGGCGTCAAATCGCAATCCCAGGGGCGCGAGCCTGGCAAAACCCTCTCTAAATCGGGGATCGCTCAGGAGTCCCGGAGGGCGGTCTGGATTGGGTGGAGCCACGACAGGGTCCGGGTCCCAGGCCGAGATATGCCTGACCCCCTTGAAGCGTTCGCCACCGGCCCGCATGAGCGCCTGCAGCAGCGGCTCGCAGCTCGCACCCCGATGGAGTGCGCCAAAACCGACGATGCCCGCACACAAACGGGTCTTACCGTAGACGCCCGAAGCGCCCATGGCCGCGACGCCATTGGCGAACTCGACCTCTCCGACCGAACGAAATTCGAGGGGGCCGTCAGCACGGTACATCGAGCGGCAGTCCACGTAGACCGTCGCGATGATATGGTGAACGGTGCCTGCGACATCGGCCTGCAGCTCCTCGAACATGTAGCGCGGTCTGGGAGCGTCCCACACATGATGGTGGGCGTCTACGATGGGGAGATCGGGATCGAGCACCTCCTCATCGTGAAGCGCGAGCCAGTCGTTGCGGTACCGCGCGTAA
>CAZAVT010000413.1:0-2868 GCA_964488395.1 uncultured Burkholderiaceae bacterium
GGCGCGCAAGCGGAAGGTGTAACGGTTGCCGTTTTGCCAGACGATCTTGTCGGTGAGCGGTTCAGAAGCCATGAAGAACACCCGCTTCTGGCGAGCGAAGTCGGTCAGCGCAAGACCGATATGCGACAGGAAGGTGCCCGCCAGCAGGTCGACGCGATCGCGGCTGATCAGTTCCTCGGCCACACGAACGGCATCGCCGGGGTTACCGGAATCGTCCCGCGCAATCACCTCGAGCTTGCGGCCCGCTGCGCCACCGGCTGCGTTGACCTCTTCGACAGCGAGTTCCCAGCCCTTGCGATACGGATCGAGGAAGGCGGGCTGCGCCTTATAGCTATTGATCTCGCCGATGCGGATCGGCCGGCTCTGGGCCGATAGGCGCAGAGGAGTCGCCGCACCAATCAGCGCGACAGCGGCAGGGCCAGCGGATGCGGCCAGGAATTGGCGTTTCTTCATGAGGGTCTCCGGGTTGGGTCTGTTGTCAGATCGTCGAAAAGCAGCGACTTCGAAAGATAACTGCAAAGCCAGGTTGAGTCATTTACCTGGGTCTGATCAGGGACATCGGCCCGCCGCCCGATGGCGCCCACCGCAGCTGCCTGGCCGACCACTCGCCAGCGGCCAGCCAGAGTGATCGCTGCTCGGGCAATCAAGCCGAGCTCAAGCAGCCGCCGGGCGAAAGCCTCGCCCGCATCGAGCGCCGCCTCGACCTGCCGAGGAGCAAGCGGGCCGACTGCGACGGTCACGGGTAAAGCGCCAAGATCGGAATCATCGCGGACCGAATGGGCCGGGACTCGCACGACGGCCTGATCCTCGATATCGACGGCATTGGCAATCAGCGTCGCTGCGGCATCAGCAGCGGCGGCATCGACGGCCATCACGGTCACCGTATCGGCGATGCCCAGCGAGAGGCTACGACCGCGCCAACCCGAACTCGCGATCCCGCGCAGCGGCGAGGTCCCATCGATCTCGAAAGCCGCATCGACAGCCGGCACCTCAAGATTGCCGACGATCCCGATCTGGTAGCGTTCGCCCGGGACGAGATGCAGGGCGATGTCGCCGCCATTGTTGACGAACGCGCGCCGCACTCCGGGTCGCCGATAGCAGCCGATCAAGTGATCGGCAACGCTCCCCGCGACAGCGGCCATCGGCGTGATGAAGAGCCCGGTCGCTCGAGCAAGCCGGCTGCACGCCAGATCCATGCGCTGGGCCACCTCGCCGGCCGGCCTCGCGCGAGGATCCGCCGGCGAAACTGGACAGGGTGCGCGCAGCAGCGGCAATTCGGCGACCAGCGTTTCGAGCACCGGACCGAATTGCTGCCAAGCGGATTCGTGGGCTGCAGAGCAGGCCGACGGATCGCCCTCGGCGCCGATCACCAGGTCGATCGGTCCCTGAACCCAATGCCAGCGGCCATCCGGCAAACGCTGCCGCGCGGCCTGCCAGCGGCTCAACGCGAGGGCTCCAGCGGCCAGGGGTTGCCCTCGACCCAATCGATGAGCCGGTACTCTCCCGTAGCCCAGACCTCCTCGATCCGCCGCACCCGGTCCATGTGTCCGCCGAGCGCCCGATAGTCGTCCAGCCTCATCGTGAACTCGATCGGTGCCACGATCGCAGGCGTCGGCACTGAACCAAACGAGCCCGCCGGCATGCGAGAGACGTCGGCCATCACGGTGATCCCGCCCCCTGGCCAGACATAGACTGGGGCGCCGCCACAAGTCACCCGGGTGATCAGATGCTTGATCGACCGGGTAAGGAGGATCGGATTTTCGGTGACCCCGGCGCGCAGGCTGCCGCCGGCCCCCCCCAGGAAGAGCACCGTCGCGAGCGCCGGCTCGCAGTTCTCGCCAATCCGCTCGACGACCTTGCGAACCGCTGGGGGCATCGGCGCCGGCTGTGGCATGAGGGCCTCATCGAGTTCGAACCACTGGGCGTGCTCACCGGTGGTCGAGACCATCAGCAGCCGCAGGCCCGGCCGGGCGACTTTCGGATCCCAGCCCTCGATGATCGACAGGGGATCGGTGATATCAGTACCGCCCCAACCCGTGCCGGGGTTGGCGACCTGAAAGTAGCGGCCAGGCGTCGACTTGCGACCACGCAGCCGGATGCCCGAGGGTGGCATGTCCAGACAGCGTCCTGCCTGGTGCTCGGTGAGCACACCCGTGATGTGGTCATCGACCACCACCACCTCGTCGGCTTGGCTGAACCACTGCTGCGCAAAGATGCCAATCGTCGCCGAGCCACAGCCCACCCGCATTCGGCTCTCCTCGACGCCGTTGACGATGGGGGCTGCGCCCGCCTTGACCGTGAGCTGCGCGCCGCCCTCGATCTCGAGATCGACCGACTGCTGATTGCCCAGCCGCTCCATAAGCTCGCAGGCCATGCGGCCCTCGCGCTTGGAGCCGCCCGTGAGATGGTGCACACCGCCCAGCGACAGGAACTGCGATCCGTACTCGATGGTGGTCACGTGGCCGACCGCCTCGCCCTGATAACGAACCGTCGCCTGCTCAGGTCCGAGGTAACGATCCGTGTCGATCTTCACCTTGAAGCTGCAATAGCTGAAGATGCCCTCGGTCACCACGGTGACCATGTCGACTCCCTGGTGGGGGCTCGCCACGATGAAGGGTGCGGGCTTGTAGTCCGGATAGGTCGTGCCGCTTGCGACGCCCGAAACAAAGACCGGCGCCTCGTTTCGGATCCAGCGCCCATCCCAGTCCTCAGGCTTCGCGGGGACCAGCGCAACGTCGGGACGCTTCATCAACACCACCGGATCCATCCGCCGCAGTTGCCCGCCTACATTACCCCAACGATCACAGGCACCCAGCCGGCCTTCGCTGATCTGGCAGAGCACCGGACAGGCATCGCACTGGATCTTGT
>CAZAVT010000414.1:0-644 GCA_964488395.1 uncultured Burkholderiaceae bacterium
GACGCAGGAAGCTCCAGACCCCGAACATCACGCGCTTGGCGTGGCCGGGGTATTGCTTGCGCATCGAGACCACTGCGAGCCGGTAAGAGCAACCCTCGGGCGGGAGGTAAAAGTCCTGGATCTCGCTGAACTGCCGGCACAGGATCGGCACGAAGACCTCGTTCAACGCGACGCCGAGGATCGCCGGTTCGTCGGGCGGCTTGCCGGTGTAGGTGGAGTGGTAGATCGGGTTGCGGCGGTGGGTGATCCGGTCAATCGTGTAGACCGGAAACCAGTCCTGCTCGTTGTAATAGCCCGTGTGATCGCCAAACGGTCCTTCGGGCGCCATCTCGTAGCCGCCGAGCGCGCGTGCCGGGACGTCGCCCGGCCAGCCCAGCCGCGCCGCGTGCTCGCGGGTGAAACGCCCGTCGGGGTCGGGCCGTATGTGGCCTTCGAGGACCAGTTCGGCCTGAGCGGGCACCCGCAGGTCCAGACCCCGGCAGCGAGCGATTTCGGTGCGCGAACCGCGCAGCAGGCCCGCGAATTGATATTCGGAGAGCGTGTCCGGGACCGGCGTGACAGCGCCGAGGATGGTCGCTGGGTCGGTGCCCAGTGCCACCGCGATGGGGAAGGCTTCTCCCGGCCGGGCGAGGGCGTGATCGCCG
>CAZAVT010000414.1:654-2852 GCA_964488395.1 uncultured Burkholderiaceae bacterium
GGTGGGCAAAGTCGAGCGCCCCGCCGCGATGCGCGAGCCAGCGCATGATGGTCTGATTGCGTCCGATTACCTGTTGTCGATAGATGCCGATGTTCTGGCGGGGTTTATTGGGGCCCCGGGTCACCACCAGACCCCAGGTGATGAGCGGGCCTGCATCGCCGGGCCAGCAAGTCTGAATCGGCAGTTCGGCGAGGTCTACATCAGAGCCTTCGATCACGACCTGCTGACAGGCTGGCGAACCGGTCTCCCGCGGGCTCATGGCCAGGACCTGCCGCAGCATCGGCAGCTTGTCCCAGGCATCACGAAAGCCGCGGGGTGGCTCGGGCTCCTTGAGCCAGGCGAGCAACTGACCGACTTCGCGCAAGGCTTCGGTGGATTCCTCGCCCATCCCGAGCGCCACCCGGAGCGGCGTCCCGAAGAGGTTGGCAAGGACGGGAATCGAATGACGGCGCAAACCCTCGACGGGTTGCTCAAAGAGCAGAGCCGGCCCTGCGCGACGCAACACCCGATCGGCGATCTCGGTCATCTCGAGTCGCGGTGACACGGGCGTCGAGATCCGCTTCAGTTCGCCCCGCGCTTCGAGTTGCGCCACGAAGTCACGCAGATCGTGATATTTCATGAGTTAGGTATAACCGGTCGGGGGTTGGCGGTTTGCAAAGCCGGGTGCAGGCTGGGTATGATGCACCGGACTCCTGCCCTTTCACGAATCCGCGGCGGGGTGTCTTCGACCCAAAAGCGGTCAGTAGCTTACTACGGGTGACGGTCTGGTGACCGGCCCGCCCTTCGGTTCACGAAGCCCTACAGGCCCACGGGTTGAGACGTGGCTCGGCGGGGCTTTCCTGCGGGTCCGGCGAGCTGCCAAGCGTCCGGAGCCGATTCGATGATCAAGGAGCGTTGATGGTCCCAGCCCGGGCCGCTGCCAGGTCGTTCAGCCTTCCGCGTTTGTTGGCGCTTTGGTCGTTGCTGATCGCTGCGTTTACATGGACCCTGTCACTGCTGCCGGCGGGTCGTGGCGCATGGCCCGATGTCGCGGCGTCCGTTGTCCAGGCGCAAGCCTATGACCCCCAGCCCGTGCTGGTGATTCCGGAGCTCCCGGTGCCCGGCAACGCCCATCCTTATCCGGAGGCGCTCGCCTTGGCCGCCCCACGCTCGTCGATGCTTGCCGATTGGACCGACCTTTGGAGCGGTCGTGCCGAGCCGGGTGGCCCGATCAGTTCGAGCGGCGCACCTGCAGGTTTGCTGATGCCCGGGGCGGTGGTCAGTGGACTGATGCTCAGCGCCGAGCAACTGCAGATCTCCCGCTTCATCGCCGACAAGTATCGGCTGCCGGTCGATGAGATCGCCGAGGTGGTCACCAATGCCTACTTCACCGCCCGCGAACTACGACTCGACCCGCTTCTGGTCCTGGCGGTCATCAGCATCGAATCAGCCTTCAACCGCCGTGCGCGCAGTGACAAGGGGGCCGAAGGCTTGATGCAGATCCGGACTGAAGTTCACTCAGAAAAATTCGAGCCTTTCGGAGGACGTGAAAGCGCGTTCGATCCGGTCGTCAATATCCAGGTCGGCGCGACCATGTTGCGTGACCATCTGCTGCGTGAGGGCAGCGTCGAAGCCGCGCTTAAGTCCTACGTGGGCGCGGCGCGGCGCCGCACCGATGGGGGCTATGCCCTGAAAGTGATGCGCGAGCGCGATGCGCACCAGGAGGCGCTGGCGCACCAGGTCCAGGCTCGGCTCACCGAATTGCGGCCGTGAAGCGGCCAATCCGTTCGGCTGCCTCCTCGAGCGCCTCAAGCGCTGACGCGACCGACAATCTCAGGTAACGATCCTGCTGGTGCTCTCCGAAATCGGCCCCCGGCACCAGCGAGACGTAATGCTCCTCGAGGAGTCGACTCGCAAATTCGCCGCTTGACACACCGGTCGCAGCGCAGTCCGCATAGACATAAAACGCACCATCCGGAATCGCGGGTACGTCCAAGCCAGCCTGCTGCAGGAGCGGCACGATCCGGTCCCGTCGGGTCCGCAACTGCGCTCTGCGCTGCTCGCAGAGGGCGATCGTCGCTGGCTCGAAGCACGCCAGCGCCGCGCGCTGGGCGAGTGCGGATGGGCAGATGAAAAGGTTCTGGGCGAGCTTTTCAAACACCGGCACAAGCGCCGCTGGGGCGATCAGCCAGCCGAGTCGCCAGCCGGTCATCGCGAAG
>CAZAVT010000415.1:0-2828 GCA_964488395.1 uncultured Burkholderiaceae bacterium
CAAATCGGGTTTGTCGATTCTCCCAACCACCGATCTAGCCACATTCAGACCACCGTACGCGGTGGTGGAGTCGCGATCATCATCGGGACGGTGACGGGTCTCCTTCCCGGGATGCTACTCAATCCGGGTAGTGCCCACCCGTTATCCGAAGCCTTGGCCCAACAACCGAGCCAGGCTGCGCTGATGCTAGGTCTGCCGATCGCGCTTGTCGGCGCCGTCGATGACTGGCGCGGCGTCCCTGCCCGTTGGCGCTTCCTGACTCATCTGAGCGCGGTCCTCGTCCTGTTGCTCTGGCTCGCCCCGCTGCCCGGTTTTCTGCTCTTGCCTGGTTTCGCGCTGCCGTATCCGGCGCTCTGGTTGGGTTTGTTGCTCTTCGGAGTCGCGTGGATCAATTTTTTCAATTTCATGGACGGGATCGACGGGCTCGCGGCCAGCCAGGGCCTCTTCATGCTCGTGGCCGCAGCGTCGCTTAGTCTGATGGCCGGTTACGGTCCGACCACAGCGACGACGCTTTGGCTCCTGATGATCAGTGCAGCCGCGTCGACCGCCGGCTTCCTGATGTTCAACTGGTCGCCAGCGCGCATCTTCATGGGCGATGTCGGTAGTACTTGGCTGGGCTTCATCCTATTCGCCACGTCCATCATGTCTGTGGCCGCCGGATGGATGAACTTTGGCACGTGGTTGATCCTGGGGGCGACCTTCGTGGCGGACGCCGGCGTCACGCTCCTCACGCGGATGCTTGGCGGTGCTCGCTGGTATGAGGCGCATCGCAGCCATGTCTATCAGCGCGCCACCCAATCGTTACAGGCTCGAGGCCAAACACGAACGGCGGCCCACCGACGGGTCTGCGGCGCCTATCTCTTGACCAACTGCATCTGGCTGCTGCCGCTGGCCTGGGCCGCACAGACCTGGCCGGATTACAATCTCGGTCTTGTCTTGATCGCCTACGCACCGCTACTTGCCCTCGCCGTACGGATGGGCGCGGGCCGGCCGGCCATCCCCCATTGATCAAACGCCTACCTGCCCCTATTGCCCGACGGCTCATCGATCTTCATCGCCCTGCCAAGCAGGCCCTGATGATTGCCTCGGATTTCGTGCTGCTTTTTGGATCAGCCTGGTTGGCTTTTGAGTTGCGGCTGGGCGATCTGTTCAGCCCGAATGCAGCCCAGTGGTTGATGATGATGGCGGCGCCGGCGCTCGCCTTCCCTGTCTTCGTCAAAGCAGGGCTCTACCGATCGGTGATCCGTTACCTCGGTGAACAAGCGCTCTGGGCGATCGTCTGGGCCATGAGTATCTCGGCAGTCCTGTGGGCGGCCCTCGCCTTCATGACGCAAATCACCGGCGCCGACGGCATCCCGCGCGCCGTTCCAGTTCTCTACTGGATGCTCGGGATCATCCTGATTGCCGGTCTGCGCTTTGGTGCGCGGTGGTTGCTCTGGACCCCGGTCCGTCGGCGTTACAGCGGACGCCAGGTACTGATCTACGGCGCTGGTGGCGCTGGCCGGCAACTGGCCGCATCGCTTCGTACCGGCCGCGAAATGTTTCCGGCCGGATTCATCGATGACGACCCCGAACTGCAGAGCAAGGACATTGACGGACTTCGCGTCTACCCGCCGGACTTGCTCGATCGGCTCGTCGAGCGATTCGACATTCACGACGTGATCGTCACCTTGCCGTCGGCCTCCGCCGCGCGACGGCGAGCCATCGTCGAGTTCCTCGAGCGGCATGATGTCCGGGTGCGCATCTTGCCCGCGATGACCGATATCGCCAATGGCAAGCATCTGGTGAATCTGGTTCGCGAGGTCGACGTCGGTGACCTCCTGGGCCGCGATGCGGTGGAG
Organism: uncultured Burkholderiaceae bacterium; assembly: GCA_964488395.1. Taxonomy (GTDB): domain Bacteria; phylum Pseudomonadota; class Gammaproteobacteria; order Burkholderiales; family Burkholderiaceae_E; genus SYIM01. Next base: position 1,842 of record CAZAVT010000415.1, read on the forward strand.
CCCGATCAAGCGCTGATGGGTCGCTGCATCACCAACAAGGTGGTCTTGGTGACAGGCGCAGGGGGCTCGATCGGCAGCGAACTCTGCCTCCAAATCATGACGCAGTCGCCTCGGCTGCTGATCCTCCTGGACTCGAGCGAATACGCGCTCTATCAGATCGATCGGCAGCTGAGCGGTATCGCTCAGGTCACCACTAGGGCTTGCCTGGGCTCCGTCACGGATCACGCGCTCCTTCAATCGCTGATCCATACATACGGCGTCCAGACGATCTACCATGCGGCAGCCTACAAGCACGTTCCTCTGGTCGAGGCCAATGTGCTCGAGGGCATCACCAATAACGTGATCGGCACCCTGACCTTGGCTCGGATCGCCTTTGAGGCTCCGGTTGAGACGCTTGTGCTGATCTCCACTGACAAGGCCGTGCGGCCGACCAACGTGATGGGAGCGACCAAGCGCTGGGCGGAACTCATCGTCCAGCACTACGCCGGGCTCGCGGCGCGTCAAGGCCGACGCCAATGTTTTTGCGCGGTACGCTTCGGCAATGTGCTGGGCTCGAGCGGCTCGGTCGTGCCCTTGTTTCGCCAACAGATCGCGCAAGGCGGGCCTGTCACGGTGACCCACCCGGACGTGACCCGATATTTCATGTCGATCCACGAAGCGGTGCAACTGGTGATCCAAGCGGGAAGTCTCGCGACCGGCGGCGAGATCTTTCTCCTGGACATGGGCGAACCGGTACGAATCGTCGATCTCGCACGCAACATGATTCGACTCGCGGGTCATTCGGTGCGCGATACCGAACATCCGGAGGGCGACATCGAAATCAAGTTCATTGGTCTCCGACCTGGTGAGAAGATGTTCGAGGAATTGCTGATTGCCAATGGCAACGCACAGGGCACGACTCACCCCAAGATCACCCGCTCGAGCGAGCCCTCGATCGACGAGGTTCAACTCGAGGCCGCGCTCGCGACGCTCCAGTCGGCGCTCTCC
>CAZAVT010000416.1:0-2824 GCA_964488395.1 uncultured Burkholderiaceae bacterium
GACCAAAGAGTTCATGGGCGAAAACGGCAAGGTCGCTGCATTAAAGAGCGTTCATGTCGAGTGGAAAGACGGCAAGATGGTCGAAGTCCCTGGTACAGAAAAAGTACTCAAGGCCGATCTCGTACTCTTGGCGATGGGTTTTGTTTCGCCGATCGGATCGATTCTGAAGGCGTTTGGCGTTGATCAAGATGCGCGCGGCAACGCAAAGGCCACCACAGACGGCGATCGTTGCTACACCACGAATGTCTCAAAGGTTTTCGCTGCGGGCGATATGCGTCGTGGTCAGTCACTCGTCGTCTGGGCGATTCGTGAAGGACGTCAGGCGGCACGCGCTGTGGACGAGTTCCTGATGGGATCGTCTGACCTGCCACGCTGAGGCGTGCGTGAGGGTCCGCCGGTGGCCCGGCGCTGCCTGGTGTGCGCGGATGAGATCTGCAGCGGAAGCATCGTGCGGCCGGCCTCTGCGGCCCTGATCGACCACCCGAGCCCGTGACCTCCCGCGCCGGTCGTCTGCTCTGGCTGGATTTGATCCGCGCGCTCGCTGCGCAGATGATCGTCCTGCATCATCTTGCTTTTTACGGACCGGTCGCCGAGCGTCTCGCCGAGCAGCAGCCGGCACTGATTGGCTGGTTCACCGACCATGCCCGGATCGCGGTCCAGGTGTTCCTGGTGGTGTCTGGATTCCTGGTCGCGCAGGGCGCGCTGATGCGTTCGCCATGCTCGCTCGCCAGTGCTGGTGCGACGCTCTGGCGGCGTTACCTGCGCCTGTTCGTTCCATTCATGGTCGCTGTGGTCTGCACCTGCCTGGTTTCGGTGGTGGCGCGTCACTGGGTCGGCCCGTCGGACTGGGCGACGCCCTGGCCCGATGCCGCGGCGATCCTCGCGCATCTCACGGGTACCTTTGACTATCTCGGCATCGAGGCGCTGACGGTAGGTGCCTGGTATGTGAGCATTGACTTTCAGCTGCAGCTCGTACTGGTCTCAATCCTTTGGCTCAGCCAGCAGATCACCCGCTCGTCTCAACAGGCCTCGAGGCTGACCTGGTGGGCCGTGTTCGTGCTCGCTGTGCTGTCGATGGGCGGCTTCAACCGTGATCCCCGCTGGGATGTGACACCCTTCTACTTCTTCGGCGCGTTTGCGCTGGGGCTCGCGAGTGGACGCCTCGCCCGAGCGGCTCTCGCCCCTTCCACGGGAGCGGTTCGAGCGGCAACGGTCGAGGACTGGCTGGCGGTGGCCGTGATTGCGGTCGCTGCGATCGGTGTGGTGCTCGCGCCGGCGATCCGCCCGGTGGTTGCACTCCTCACGGCGCTGGCGCTGCTTGCCCTCGCGCGGGGCTTGGGAGACCGAGTGGATCGCAGGATGTTGGATCGAACAGGCGACGAAGGACCTTTCGCTAGATTTGTCGGGCTTTGTGGGCGTAGTGCGTACTCGCTTTTCTTATTTCACTTCCCTTTGGCGGTCTTTGCGAACGCGATTTATGCGCGCTTTTTCGAGGGCGATCTGGCGCTCGCCGTGGCGGCCGCGCTCGTTGCCTGGCTGGGAGCCTTGCCCTTGTCCTGGCTGATGTATTGGCTCGTCGAAGCTCGCGGGTTTGTGCGCGGGCCGGGTCGCCGTTGACGGGGGCGCGCTACCTGAACTCACCCTTGCGGCGTCTCAGGCCCCCTGAATCTGCCCGTATCGAGCCCGGTAGGCCGCCACATCGGCCGCATGGCGCACCCATTCGCCGCGATCACGCTCCAGGTAGCGCAGCAGGTCGTCGAGGCTCGCAATGGCGATCACAGGGATGCCGTAGCTCGCCGCGACCTCCTGTGTGGCTGATCGTTCACCAATCACATCGGCGGTTCCGCTCCGCTCTTGCCGGTCCAGCGCGATCAACACCGCGGCGGGCTCGGCACCGGCCGCCCGGATCAACTCGACGGACTCCCGCACCGAGGTGCCAGCGCTGATCACGTCGTCGACGATCACCACCCGCCCTCTGAGGGCCGCGCCGACCACCACCCCGCCTTCGCCGTGGTCCTTGGCCTCTTTGCGGTTGAACGCAAAGGCCACGTTGCGTCCCGAACCTGCAAGTGCCACAGCAGTGGCCGAGGCAAGCGTGATGCCTTTGTAGGCCGGTCCGAACAGCATGTCGAAGGCGACCTCGCCGCGGCTCTCGGCAGCGAGCAGCGTGCGAGCATAAAAATCAGCAACGCCACCCAGCAGGCGTCCGTCATTGAACAAGCCCGCATTGAAAAAATAGGGGGATAGCCGGCCCGCCTTGGTGCGAAAGCGCCCGAAGCGAAGGATTCCCGCGTCGAGCGCAAATCGGATGAAGGCCGCCCGGACATCACCTGCGACGCCGCCAGCGGCCCCAGTGGGAATTTCAGATGTCGACTTCGATGCGTTCACGCGCTTGGACCTCGCCTCACCTTCTGTCCGTCAGCGGACAATCCGCAAGCATACCGGCATCGAGCTTGCACCGCCGCGTACAATCGGCGCTCCGAGCTCGTGATCCCGACCGATGACCCGAATCATCACCCACAATCTCAACGGCATCCGTTCAGCCGCCCGCAAGGGCTGGCTCGATTGGCTCGCGCAGCAGTCGGCCGATGTCGTCTGTGTGCAAGAGCTCAAGGCCACCGGCGATGATTTGGACGAGTCCTTGCGATCGCCTGCGGGCCTGGTCGGACACTTCAGCTTCGCTCAAAAGAAGGGCTACAGCGGCGTCGCCGTGTACAGCCGGATTGCTCCGCGCGCCGTGCGTGTCGGATTCGGGCACCCAGAGTTTGATGCCGAGGGCCGTTACCTCGAGGCTGATTTCGGCGAGCTCGCCGTGATCTCGGTG
>CAZAVT010000417.1:0-2823 GCA_964488395.1 uncultured Burkholderiaceae bacterium
CGGTCCATGAGCTGCCGATCGTGGGTAATGAACAGACAGGCTCCCCGCCGCTCCAGCAGCATGCGCGCGAGCCATTCGATCGACTCGATATCCAGGTGATTGGTCGGTTCGGCAAGCAGCAGCAACTCGGGCTCACGGACCATGGCCCTGGCGATCGCGACCCGCTTGCGTTGACCGCCCGAGAGCTGCGCCACCGGTCGGTCGGGATCGAGACCGAAACTCTCGAGCACCCGATCGATCCGGTAACCGGTCTCCCAACCGTCATGGGCGTCCAGGCCCGCTTGCAGGCGTGCCATGTCCGCAAGTACTGCCGGATGCTCGGGCTGTTCGGCCAGTCGGGAGGCCAGGGCGCGCCACTCGAGCAAGCCCTGGGCGTGCTCGGCGAGGCCAGCGGCCACCGCCTCAAAGACGGTATGGCCAGGTTCGAAGACGGGTTCCTGCCCGACGTAGGCCTGGGTGAGGCCGGACCGGCGAACGGTCTCACCCTCGTCGAGCATCACCTCGCCGGCGATGGCCTTCAGCAGTGAGGATTTTCCCGTACCATTTCGACCGATCAGAGCGATACGCTCGTCGGCTTCGATCGTGAGGCCTGTGGCATCGAGGAGCGCAACATGCCCGTAGGCGAGGTGCGCGTTGGTCAAGCTGAACAGCGTCATCGGGTGGTGAACGGTCAGACGGTCAAAGTCGCGATTGTACGTAGGCTAAGAGCCAGCGGACGGATACCCGCGCGTTGGGCACGAGGGAGATGGCAGTGGAACTGTTTGATCTGAGTGGCAAGGTGGCCGTCGTGACCGGAGGCAGCCGAGGCATCGGGCGTGCAATCTGCCTGCGCCTGGCCGAGCACGGCGCCCGGGTGGTGGTCTCGAGTCGCAAGCTCGAGGCCTGTCAACAGGTGGTCGATGAGATTGCCGCCCGAGGTGGTGTTGCGGTCGCGCGGGTCTGCCACATCGCCAGGAAGGAGGACCTCCAGTCACTTGTCGATGTGACCGAGCGTGAGTGGGGCGGGATCGACGTCCTGGTGTGCAACGCGGCGGTCAATCCCTATTTCGGGCCCGCTGCGGGCATCAGCGATGAGGCCTTCGACCGCATCATGGCCTGCAATGTGCGCAGCAATTTCTGGCTCGCGAACATGGTGCTTCCAGGGATGGCACGCCGAGGTGGCGGTTCGGTGATCATCATCTCCTCGGTCGGCGGCTTTCAGGGGTCGAACAAGATCGGCGTCTACAACCTGTCGAAGGCAGCCGACCTGCAGCTCGCACGCAACATCGCGATCGAGTGGGGGCACAGCGGGATTCGTGCTAACTGCATCGCGCCTGGTCTGATCCGTACCGACTTCGCCCGCGCCCTCTGGGAGGATCCGGGGATCCTCGCTCGCACCGTCAAGCATTCACCGCTCAGGCGCATCGGCGAGGCCGACGAGGTCGCCGGCGCGGCGGTGTTTCTCGCCTCTCCAGCAGCCGGTTTCATGACCGGGCAGGCGATGGTGATCGATGGCGGTCGTCTGGCCGGCTATCCGCACGTCGACGACTGAGCGAGCCTGATGGAGGCGATGTGGCTCGGACGGTCGTGAGCGTCTCAAACCCGACCGAGTAACAGAAACTCCATCAGAGCCTTCTGCGTGTGGAGGCGATTCTCGGCCTCATCCCAGACGACAGATCGCGGGCCATCGATGACTTCGGCGGCGACTTCCTCGCCTCGGTGCGCGGGCAGGCAGTGCATGAAAAGCGCCTCGGATGAGGCGACAGACATCATCTCTTCGTCGACACGCCAGTCGGCAAAGGCGAGCTTGCGTTCCTCGTTCTCGGTTTCGAAGCCCATGCTGGTCCAGACGTCGGTCGTGACCAGATCGACGCCGCGGCAGGCTTCCAGAGGGTCGCTGAACTGCTCGAAGTGATCGGTCCCAAAGAGCCCGGCCCGTTCGGGCTCGACTTCGTACCCAGGCGGGGTCGACACGTGAATGTTGAAGTCGAGCAGCTCGGCGGCCTGCAGCCAAGTGTTGCAGACGTTGTTGGAATCGCCGATCCAGGCGACCGTGCGACCCCGGATCGAGCCGCGATGCTCGATGAAGGTATAGATGTCAGCGAGAATTTGGCAGGGGTGGTATTCGTTGGTGAGGCCGTTGATCACAGGCACCCGGGAGTACGCCGCAAAGCGTTCGATGATCGCCTGCTCAAAGGTGCGGATCATCACCAGATCGCACATCCGCGAGATCACCTGGGCCGCGTCCTCGACCGGTTCGCCGCGACCGAGCTGCGAGTCGCGGGTGTTGAGATAGATGGCCGATCCGCCCAACTGTTGCATGCCGGCTTCGAACGACAGGCGGGTTCGAGTGCTCGCCTTCTCGAAAATCATCACCAGCGTGCGATCGGCCAGCGGCTGATAGGTCTCGTAGCGCTTGAAGCGGGCCTTGATCTCCCGAGTCCGGTCGAAGACGTAGGCGATCTCCTCCCGGCTGAGATCACGTAGTTGCAGGAAATGCCGCAGCGCTTGCATGGGATGACCCGAGGTGTGGACCGCGCCTCAGGCGGTCTTGGGTCCGGCGAGCTTGGCGCGGATCAGTGGCAGCAACCGGGAGAGCAAATATTCGGCATGCTCCCGCGTGAAGACCAGTGGTGGCAGCAGCCGGATCACCCGGTCAGCGGTGACGTTGAGTACCAGACCGGCCTCGAGCGCTTTGGCCACCAGATCACCGCAGGGTCGGTCGAGTTCGATGCCGATCATTAACCCCTGACCACGCACCTCGACGACGCCCGGATTGCCGGAAAATTCGCGCCGCACCGAATCGATGATGAAGCCGCCAACCGTTGCGGCCCGCTCGAGCAG
>CAZAVT010000418.1:0-228 GCA_964488395.1 uncultured Burkholderiaceae bacterium
CGCCACATGCCGCGGCAGCGGATCCGGTCCGCCAGGTCTCCTTGTGCGGATAGCCCGGATCGCGAAAGTGGACATGGCTGTCGATGGCACCCGGCAGCAGATGCAGCCCGGTCGCGTCGACCGTTTGCCGCGCCGGAGGCATCAGCGATTCCTCGCCAACCGCCACGATCCGCTCGCCATCAATCGCCACGGCCGCATCGGTGATGGCCTGACTGCTCACCACCTTCG
>CAZAVT010000418.1:260-2821 GCA_964488395.1 uncultured Burkholderiaceae bacterium
ATCACCAGATCGACCAATCTCGTCATCACCGCCTCCTTCAGAGCATCGCCCAGCCGCCGTCAACCGGCAGATCCACCCCAGTGATCTGCCGCGAAACCGAACTCGCCAGAAACAGACAGGCGTTTGCCACATCCTCGTCGGTCGACACCCGTCGCAAGGCATAGTCCGAAGCGTGGCGCTGCATGGCCTCCTCCAGTGAGATGCCAAGTCGTGCCGCCATGTTGGCGCAGACCTTCTCGCGAAAGCGCGGCCCATCGACCATCCCAGGCGCGACACAATTGACATTGATACCGTGCGGGCCGGCTTCGAGCGCAAAGCTCTTGGTCATGCCCCGCAGACCCCATTTGGAGGCCGAATAGGCCATCCGGCCGGCGCGACCTCGCATCCCGAACGTCCCGCCGACATTCACGATACGTCCCTCGTGCTGGGCGATCATGCCAGGCAGAACCGCTCGCATCGCGCTGAAGCAGCCCGTCATGTCCAGTTCGACGATCCCGTTGACCTCCTCCGTCGTGGTCTCCCAGCCAGTCTTGCCAAGGGGTCCCGCGCCGCGGGCCACGTTGACCAGCACGTCGATCCGGCCAAACGCTGCGAGCGTTCGAGCAACCGCGGCCTCAGTCTGCTCCCAGGACGTCACGTCGCACGAGAAGACTTCGGCCGCTACGCCCATCGCCCTCGCCTCTGCGGCCACCGGATCGATCGCAGCAGTATCGCGACCCACGAGCGCGAGCCGCGCCCCCTCACGGGCAAAGGCGAGCGAAACCGCCCGACCCATGCCCTTGGCGGGGCCGGTGATCAGCACCACCCGGCCCTTCAATTGCAGATCCATGTTCGTGGAGTCCCTTGAATGAAAAGTCAGAAACGGGTGAGACGATCGGCCATCGGCGGCAGGAACGATCGATTGAAGATCTCATCGACCGCAGGGGCGCGGGGTAGCTCATTGGCCTCGACGGAGATTCGAATCGCTCTGGCCATCCGCTCGGGGTCGATATCACCAAAGCCGATTCTTGCGATCTCGGGATGACTCATTTCCTGTCGGATGGTGGCCACCAAGCGGTCCTTTTCAAGATCGCGCTTGAGCAAAGGCTCCCGCTTCATGACCGCGTCCATGCCTGGCTCGAGGTTGGCGACGACCTCCTTGATCGCTCGATTGAGTGCACGCAGAAAGCCCTCGACTGCCTTCGGGTTGTCGCGCACGAAGGCCCGCGAGAAAAGGATCGAGTTTGAATACAGGTCCATGCCGAAATCACCAAACTTGATGAACCGGATGTCCTTGGCAGGGTCCATGCCCACCAGCATCGCGCTGAATGCGATCGTGTTAACAAATCCGAACACACCGTCGACCTGTCCGCGCAGCAGCATCTGTTCGCGCAGGTTGGGCGCCATGTTGGAGATCTGGACCTTGCCGGCATCGAAGCCCGCCACTTTGGAAAAGGCCGGGAACAACTTGAGCGCACCATCGTTCGCCGGTCCGCCGAGGCGCCGGCCTTCAAAATCCTTAGGCGTCTTGATCGGGCCATCGGCCTTCACGGCGACCGTGAACGGGGGTGTGTTGTAGAGCATGAAGACCCCCACTGGCGCCTCATTGGGACGGCGCGAGGCGAAGTCGATCACGGTATTGATATCGCCGAAACCGGCGGTATAGGCACCAGAAGCGATCTTGGCAATCGGCGCCGAGGAGCCCTCACCCTGATCGATCTCGACATCAAGCCCTTCAGCCTTGAAATACCCCCGGTCCTGAGCAATGAAAAACCAGGCCTGTGGCCCCTGGTATTTCCAATTGAGCACCATCTTGATTCGGGTCTGCGCCTGGACGACTGGCGCATGGATGGCAACCACGCCCGCGAGTGCCAGACCCACAGCCGTCAGACCGCAGAGGCGGCGAATGGAAGAGCCAAGCTTCAGTGTTCTCATGTTGCTGCTCCTTTTCGAGATTTGGAGGAAAGGGCGCCGATGAGTTCCGGCGATCGGACGACAAAACCGTGCAACTGGCGAACGATCAGATGGATCGCTCGGGTGACATAAGCGGGTGACGGGGTGCTGCAGGCATCGGCGATCAGCACCGAGTCGTAACCAAAGAAGCCCGCATCCTGCAGCGTGGAGAACACGCAGCGATCCGTGTTGACCCCCGCGAAAAACAAGGTCTGGCGATCAAGACCACGCAACACGCTGTCGAGTTCGTTGTCCCAGAAGCCGGACAAGCGATGCTTGAACACTTCGATGTCGCTCGACGAGCGCTCTAGGTCGCTCACCACCTCGGCACCCCAATGACCCGGCACCAGCGAAGGACCACGATCGATGGGTGAATGCTCGCCGTAACCCACGGCCGAGGCACTGCGCTTGCCCTTGAACAGCACGGTTGCCGGGAGGTTCAGGCGGTCAGCCCTGATCCCCCAGTTCAGCCAGATCACCGGGGCGCCGGTGGCGCGCCACACAGGCAGCAAGCGCTTCAGCACCGGAATTGGCTTTCGCATTGGCCGCACATCGATGCCCTTCTGGCCAAACCAGCCCTGAGGGTGGCAGAAGTCATTTTGCATATCGATCACGACCAAGGCGGCTCG
>CAZAVT010000419.1:0-2816 GCA_964488395.1 uncultured Burkholderiaceae bacterium
CTACGGTGCTCGCCGCAGCGTCGGCTACGTCCCCTTCAACTCCGAAACCTTGGTGACCGGCAAGCTCTTCGAGGATATCCGCGATGCGGTCTATCGCGAGGCAGATCCCGAACGCTTCGACGCCGTGGTGATCATCAACCTTTGTGTGCCGACTGCGAGCGGGGTGCCGCTGCAGCTCTTGCCGCGTGAGATCAACGGCGTTCGGATCATCGGTATCGATGTGCCCGGCTTCGGCGTGCCGACTCATGCCGAAGCCAAGGACGTGCTGGCCGGCGCGATGCTGCAGTACGCGATCGAAGAGGCGCGGGCTGGCCCCGTTGCTGCACCTCGAGCCGGGCGCAATGCACTCCCCACCGTGACCCTGCTCGGGGAGCTCTTTCCGGCCGATCCGGTTGCGATCGGGCAGATGCTCTCGCCGATGGGGCTTGCCGTCGGCTCCGTGGTGCCGACCCGCGAGTGGCGCGAACTCTATGCCGCGCTCGATTGCGTGACCGTCGCGGCGATCCATCCCTTTTACACCGCGAGCGTGCGCGCCTTCGAGTCCGCGGGTCGTCCGGTCGTGGGCTCCGCACCCGTTGGCTATGAGGGCACGTCGGCGTGGTTGCAGATGATCGGCGAAGCCGCCGGCATCGGTGCAGGTCGGATCGCCGCGGCCCGGGAGGCGGTGCTGCCACCGATCAAGGCGGCTCTCGAGCGTACCCCGATCCGCGGCCGCATGACCGTGAGCGGCTACGAGGGGTCGGAGCTCCTGGTGGCGCGTCTGCTGATCGAGAGTGGCGCTGATGTCCGTTACGTGGGCTCGGCTTGCCCCAGGACCGCCTTTTCCGACGCTGATCGGCAATGGCTCGAGGCCCGCGATGTACAGGTTCGCTTTCGCGCCTCGCTTGAGCAGGACCTCGCGGCGTTGGACGAGTATCGCCCTGACCTCGCCATCGGGACCACTCCGGTCGTTCAGGCGGCCAAGGAGCGCAGCCTGCCCGCGCTCTACTTCACCAATCTGATTTCGGCCCGTCCCCTGTTTGGCGTGGCCGGTGCCGGTTCACTCGCACAGGTGATCAATGCCGCGATCGGCAACAAGCCGCGCTTCGATGCGATGAAAGCCTTTTTTGAGGGCGTCGGCGAGGGACCCAGCGCGGGCGTCTGGGAGGATCGACCCGTCGATCGGCCCGAGTTCCGGGCCCTGACCCGTCGCCGCGTCGAGAAGACCCTGGCCCGCCGCAAGGCCGAGGAGATGGGCCCATGATGGTGCTCGATCACGACCGTGCGGGCGGGTATTGGGGCGCGGTCTACGTGTTCACGGCGATCAAGGGGCTGCAGGTCATCATCGACGGTCCGGTCGGTTGCGAGAATCTGCCGGTCACTTCGGTCCTGCACTACACCGATGCGCTGCCACCACACGAGTTGCCGATCGTCGTGACCGGACTGGCCGAGGAACAACTGGGCCGCGAGGGCACCGAAGGCTCGATGCGTCAGGCCCACCGGGTACTCGATCCCGACTTGCCGGCCGTCGTGGTGACAGGCTCGATCGCCGAGATGATTGGCGGAGGCGTGACCCCAGAGGGCACCACGATCCAGCGTTTCCTGCCGCGAACGATCGATGAAGATCAGTGGCAGGCCGCCGACCGCGCCATGACCTGGTTGTGGACCGAGTTCGGAGCCAAGAAAGTGCCCGCGCTCAAGCCACGAAAAGAGGGCGCAAAACCCAAGGTCAACCTCATCGGCCCAGCCTACGGCACCTTCAACATGCCGAGCGATCTTGCGGAGATACGCCGCCTGGTCGAGGGGGTGGGCGCCGAGATCAACATGGTGTTTCCGCTCGGTGCGCACCTGGCCGATGTCGGCAAGCTGGCCGATGCCGAAGTCAATGTGTGCCTCTATCGCGAGTTTGGTCGTGGCCTGTGTGAGACCCTCGAGCGCCCCTGGCTGCAAGCGCCCATCGGCGTGCACAGCACGACGCGCTTTCTGCGCGCGCTCGGAGAGTTGCTGGGGCTCGACCCCGAGCCCTTCATCGAACGCGAAAAGCACACAACGATCAAGCCGATCTGCGACCTCTGGCGCTCGGTGACGCAGGACTTCTTCAGCACGGCGAGTTTCGCGGTGGTGGCCAACGAGACCCACACCCGAGGATTGCGCAATCTCTTCGAGACCGAGTTGGGCCTGCCCTGTCAGTTTGCAATTGCCCGAAAGCCCGGCGAAAAGACCGACAACGCAGCGATCCGATCGCTTTGCCACAGCCGACCCCCGCTGGTGATGTTCGGTAGCTACAACGAGCGCATGTATCTTGCTGAAAAGGGCGCGCGCGCGACTTACATTCCCGCGTCCTTTCCCGGCGCGCTCATCCGTCGCCACACGGGGACGCCTTTCATGGGCTACTCCGGCGCGACCTATCTGGTCCAGGAATTCTGCAACGCCCTTTTTGACGCGCTCTTTCATATCCTGCCTCTGGGTACCGAGCTCGACCGGGTCGAGGCGACGCCGACCCAGGAGGCCCGCAATGATCGCCGTGCGCTCGACTGGGACGAGGAGGCTCGACAGCTGCTGGCTGAGCGCGTGGCAGTCGAGCCCATGCTGATCCAGATCTCGGTCGCCAAGCGGCTGCGCGACGCTGCCGAGCGGCTGGCGCGCGAAGCGGGTGCCGACCGCGTCAGTCTCGCGCAGATCAGGCAGGCCGCTGGCTTAGCTGCGGAGGCTGTGCCTGCATGAAACGCTTCTTGCCTCTCCCCTCTCCTCGAATTTTGTCCGCTATGACCGGACATACCCTATGTCGTGGCGCGGTGCCGCGGCTGCCTCTTCCACGCGGGCCCAGCGTGGCGTTG
>CAZAVT010000420.1:0-2808 GCA_964488395.1 uncultured Burkholderiaceae bacterium
TGGTGCCCACCGTCCGATAGAACCGGGTAGACCATTTCTCGAAACGTTCCTTGATGAACTCGTCCCCGGTACGCATCACCTGCTGGATGTATTCCGGTCCCGCCCAGCCGTAGTTAGTGCGGAACCCGTCGAAGATGAAGTTACCTTCCTCAGCGGAAAGTGTGGCCGGACGATCAACCATGAACTCCAGATAGCGGGCCAACTCGCCTTCAGGGTTCTGCTTGAACTGTGTAACCTTCTCAACCATGGAGTGGTTCTTGCCTTCTGTAAGCTTATAGAAGAAGTTCGATACGGACTTACCTTCGTAGTTACTCGCTTCGTCCAGGCCCAGCATCATGCTCTTCAATGCCATGTACCACTGAAGCATGGCGTTGTCCGTTGCGCCCTGCTTGGCACCTGAAAGTACGAGACCGTTAGGCTCGCCAAAAAGGCTGGCCCCCCCGATAAGCGCACCGGACTTCCCGGTGCCCGACTCCCCGATCAAGCCCATGAGCACCCCTTTCACCGGGGTCAGGCGCAGTAGTGGCGACCCAAAGCCGGACATGAAAGCGAAGGCGTGGACCTCGTATCCGGGGTCATTCAGCCGCTGCGCTCGGTCATGCCCTTTGCCGCGGCGGGGACAACGCCCGTGGGTACGGACTCCCATGGCCTGCTGTTCTTGAAACCGGCACAAACGGGCAGCGCGCTCGCCACGAAGCTGATCACCTGGGTTCCAGCCAACGCCGCGCGGGGTGAGCCCAGCCTGTCGGCGATCGTGGTGCTGTTCGATCCCTTGAGTGGGCGCCCGATCGCTGTGATCGAGGCCAACGCTTTGACCGCGCTGCGCACAGCCGCTGCCTCGGCGGTCGCTGCGCAGGCGCTGGCCCGGCCCGATGCGGCAGTGCTCGCGTTACTCGGCAGTGGGGTTCTGGCGCGCAGCCATGCCGCTCTCCTGCGCCGGGTCCGGCCGATTCGGGAGGTACGGGTATGGAGCCGCGATCCAGCCAATGTCCGGCGCTGTGCCGACGAGATCGGCGCGCGCGCCTGCTCGAGCGCCGAGCAGGCGGTACGCGGCGCTGACCTTGTCTGCACTGTCAGCAACGCCTCCGAACCGATTCTGCGCGGAGAATGGTTGAAGCCGGGAAGCTTTGTTGCGGCAGTCGGCGCTCCACGACCCGATCTTCGCGAACTCGACGATCTTGCGATGTCCCATCCCGTGGTCGCCGATCAGCGCGAGGCTGCCGAGAAGGAGTCCGGCGACGTGATCCTCTCGGGAGCGCGCGTTTATGCCGAGCTCGGCGAAATCCTGTCCGGCAAGATCGAAGTGCCGCCGGCGGGCGGGTCCGTCATCTTCAAATCGCTGGGGCTGGCGGTCGAGGATGCAGCCGCAGCGCGACTGGTCCATGAAGCGGCGCTTCGCGAGACTTCGCCATCCTGAAACCTGATGGCCGTGGCCGATCGAGTGGCCCGGCCCGGAGCCTGAAGCATGCACGTCCATCCATCGATTGCCCCCTTGCTATCCCGGCTCGGATTGGCCGCAGAGACACTCACGGATGCCCTGAGGTCGTCCCCGGCCTCCCCCGGTTCGTTGCGTAGCGTCAGCCCCTGCGATGGGTCGATGCTTGCCGAGATCCCGATCGACTCCCTCGGGGCGGGCTCGGCGGCGATCGAACGCGCCCGACAGGCTTTCGCGGTCTGGTCGGTGATGCCCGCCCCACAGCGTGGGGAGCTGGTCCGGCTATTTGGCGAACGGCTGCGCGAGCACAAGTCAGCCCTAGCCGAGCTCGTCACGCTGGAGGCTGGAAAGATCGTCTCGGAGGCGCTGGGCGAGGTGCAGGAAATGATCGACATCTGCGACTTTGCGGTCGGATTGTCGCGTCAGCTGCATGGTCTCACCATCGCCTCGGAGCGGCCGCGCCATCGCATGATGGAGCAGTGGCATCCCCTCGGGGTGACTGGGGTGATCACGGCCTTCAATTTTCCTGTGGCCGTGTTCGCCTGGAACGCCGCTCTGGCACTTGTCTGCGGAAACTCGCTGGTTTGGAAGCCCTCCGAACGGACGCCGCTCACTGCACTCGCGACTCAGGCGCTGTTGCGAGAGGCGCTCAGCCGGTTCGTCTCGGCCGCGGGGCGCAGCGATGCACAGATCCTCGGCGGCCTGGTTGAAGTGCTGATCGGTGGCATGGATCTCGGTCGCCTGCTCGCCGAGGACCGGCGGGTCGCTCTGCTTTCGGCGACCGGCAGTACCCGGATGGGTCAGGATGTCGGCCCGCGTGTGGCGGCGCGCTTCGGGCGCAGTCTCCTTGAACTCGGCGGCAACAACGCAGTGATCGTAGCCCCGAGCGCCGACCTGGACCTCGCGCTGCGGGGCATCGTGTTCGGGGCCTGGGGCACGGCGGGGCAGCGCTGCACGACCACCCGCAGGTTGATCGTTCACCGCAGCGTCGAGGCCTCGCTGGGCGATTCGATCGAGCGCGCGCGGGCCAGTTTGCCCGTGGGCGATCCTCGAGACCCCGGCATTTTGATCGGACCCCTGATCAGCGCCCAGGCCTTCGAGGCCATGCAGTCAGCGCTCGCGCAGGCTCGTCGAGAAGGGGGCCAGGTGAGCGGTGGCTCGCGGCGTCTGGCCGAGATCCGCTCCCAGGCTTGGTATGCCGAGCCGGCCCTGGTGCGCATGCCCGCGCAGACCCCGGTGGTGTGTGAGGAAACCTTTGCGCCCATCCTGTATGTGATCGGTTACGACAAGCTCGACGAGGCGATCGCGCTGAACAACGCGGTGCCCCAGGGCCTCTCATCGTCGATCTTCACCCGAGACCTGCAGGAGGCCGA
>CAZAVT010000421.1:0-1205 GCA_964488395.1 uncultured Burkholderiaceae bacterium
TCAGCCCTGACGCTGCTTGTGGCGCGGATCGTCACAGATCACGCGGACGACGCCGTTGCGCTTGATGACCTTGCACTTGCGGCAGATTTTCTTGACGGATGCCATCACTTTCATCACTCACCTCCTGGATCGATCACGGACCGATCGGAAAGAACTTCACTTCGCCCTGAATACGATCCGGGCACGGGACAGGTCATAAGGGGTCAGTTCGACCGTCACCTTGTCGCCGGGCAGGATCCGGATGTAATGCATGCGCATCTTTCCGGAGATGTGCGCCAGCACCACGTGGCCGTTCTCAAGCTTGACCCTGAACGTCGCATTAGGGAGGTTCTCGACAACCTCGCCCTGCATCTGGATCACATCTTCCTTGCTCATCGATCAGACCTTGGCGCCTGACTTGCGCATCAGGCGTTCATACTGGTGGGACATCATGTAGGCCTGCACCTGTGCCATGAAATCCATCGTCACGACAACGATGATCAGGAGCGAGGTCCCGCCAAAGTAGAACGGCACGTTCCACTGGAGCACCAGGAACTCAGGCAACAGGCAAACCGCGGTGATGTAGATCGCACCGGCCGCCGTCAATCGCATCAGGATCTTGTCGACATAGCGGGCTGTCTGGTCACCCGGTCGAATCCCGGGGATGAAGGCGCCACTTTTCTTGAGGTTCTCGGCGGTCTCGCGACTGTTAAACACCAGCGCTGTGTAGAAAAAGCAGAAGAACACGATCGCCAGCGCGTAGAGCAGGATGTAAACCGGTTGACCGGGAGAGAGAGTGGCCGCCAGATCTTTGATCGCCCGCACGAAGGCGTTTTCAGAATCGCCCGAGGTGAACCACTGGGCGATGGTCGCGGGGAAGAGAATGATCGACGAGGCGAAGATCGGCGGTATGACTCCCGCCATGTTGAGCTTGAGCGGCAGGTGCGAGCTTTGGCCGCCATAGATGCGATTGCCCACTTGTCGCTTGGCGTAATTGACCGTGATCTTGCGCTGACCCCGCTCAACGAACACCACCGCCGCGGTCACGAGCACAATCAACGCGATGATCAGCAACGACGCGAAAGCGCTCATGGCACCGGTGCGCACCAGTTCGCCCAGCCCTGCGATCGCACCCGGCAGGCCTGCAACGATGCCGGAGAAGATGATGATGGAAATCCCATTACCCAGGCCGCGCTCGGTGATCTGCTCGCCCAGCCACATGAGGA
>CAZAVT010000421.1:1248-2799 GCA_964488395.1 uncultured Burkholderiaceae bacterium
GGCGAGACGACCGCGGTAAAGCGGAAGACCACCCCGGGATCCACCACCAGGCCAGGCTGGGCCTCGAGCGCAATCGCGATACCCAGCGCCTGGAAAGTCGCCAGCAGCAACGTGAACCAGCGGGTGTACTTGGTGATCTCGCGCCGCCCCGATTCGCCCTCTTTCTTCTTGGCTTCGAGCGACGGCAACACCACCGTCAGGAGCTGCATGATGATCGACGCCGAGATGTAGGGCATGATGCCCAACGCAAAGACCGTGAAACGCGACAGCGCGCCGCCCGAGAACAGGTTGAACATCCCGAGGATGCCGCCCTGTTGGTCCTTGAACAGTTGGGCGAGCTCATCGGGGTTGATGCCGGGCACGGGAATGTGCGCCCCCAGTCGGTACACGACGAGCGCAAGCACCAGGAACAAGAGGCGTTTCTTGAGATCGCCTGACTTGCCTGATTTAAGAGCGGCTGCGGTGGATGTCGCCACGTCTTGCTGATTCCGTCGCCTGGGCTATGTTCGGTGGGGGGCTCGGTTGGGGGCCTGAGTCGTCGTGGTCCGCTCAGGCGACCGAACCGCCAGCCGCTTCGATGGCCGCGCGCGCGCCCTTGGTGGCACCGATGCCTTTGAGGCTGACGGCGCGGGTGATCGAACCGGCCAGGATCACCTTGGCCGTCAACGCATGCTGCGGAACCAGACGGGCCGCGCGCAACGCGAGCAGATCGATCTCCTGACCCTCGAGGCGCTCCAGATCCGACAGGCGGATCTCTGCGCAGTCGCCGGCGGTCATCGAGATGAATCCGCGCTTCGGAAGGCGGCGCTGCAACGGCATCTGGCCGCCCTCGAAGCCGACCTTGTGGAAGCCGCCTGACCGGGACTTCTGACCCTTGTGGCCGCGCCCTGCGGTCTTGCCCAGACCCGAACCGATGCCACGACCGACGCGCTTGCGCGGGTGCTTGGCGCCCTCGGCGGGCTTGATGGTATTGAGCTTCATGTGGACTCCGGGACCCGATCCGCCGTCACTCGACGCGGATCAGATATGAGATCTTGTTGATCATGCCGCGAACTTCGGGGGTGTCGATCAGTTCGCGGGTCTGGTTAATGCGGCGCAGCCCCAGGCCACGCACGGTGGCGCGATGCGCCGGGCGTGTGCCGATCGGGCTACGGAGCAGAGTGACCTTGACGGTCTTTCCAGCGTTCATCTGCGTGACTCCCGGTTCAGGCGAACAGTTCTTCGACCGATTTACCGCGCTTGGCCGCGATCTCGGACGGGGTGTGCAGCTTGTTCAGGGCGTCAAGCGTGGCACGCACCATGTTGTAGGGATTGCTCGACCCGTGGCTCTTCGCCACGACGTTTGCAACGCCCAGCACTTCGAACATCGCGCGCATCGGACCGCCCGCGATGATGCCCGTGCCCTCGGGGGCTGGGGCGAGCATCACCGACGCCGCGCCGTGACGTCCATGGACCGTATGGTGCAGGGTACCGCCCTTCAGCGGCACCTTCACCATTTTGCGACGGGCCTCGTCCATGGCCTTTTGTACGGCCACAGGCACCTCACGCGAT
>CAZAVT010000422.1:0-2768 GCA_964488395.1 uncultured Burkholderiaceae bacterium
AGACCCTGAAGGTTCCTGTTACCCGGCCATAGTTGGTTTCGACCCCGATAATCGAAACAATGATCTCCTCCGGGACGCCAAAACGCTCCGAAGCCTGCCTGATTTCCTGTTGGTAAGTCCGCCAGAACACCAAACCCATCTCGATTCGGTAGGGGTCGACGGTTCGGGTACGGTACTGCGCCCACGATCGGCGCGTGCCGGAGGGTGCGGGCGTCATCAGACTCACGACTCGGGCCTGATGGCGGGCCTCGGCAAAATACTCGAGCAACTGCTGCTCGTCGAAGTCGTGACGCGCGACCATCTCCCGAATGAACGAGCGCACATCCGGTCGGGACGGGTAATCCACCGGCGTTGAAGCGACCTGGGACGAGGCACTCGGGACGGCCTGGGCCGAAACCGGCTGGATCGGGAGACCGAACGCTCCGGCCAACGCCATCATGCAGATCAGGACAAAGCGATACCGCCGTGCTAACTTACAAGCTCGCATGAGCTCGAGTGTCGCACGGGTGGGGTTCATCCGAAAGCTGGATCTATCGGGCCGATGTATCGGCGCGACAATCCGCTTTCAGTATTGGTCAGATTCGGTCATCGAGGGCAGGTAATCGTATGAGTCACGACCGGGGCACCACGCTGGTGCGCGATGTCAAGGCCCAGCCTCCGTGCGCGGGGGAGCGGACGGCGATCCCGTCGACAACCGAACTTCTGCGCATCGAGCGGCGGGGGGCGGTTGGCTGGATCACGATGTTGCGCGCGGATCAGTACAACGCGCTGTCATCGGCCTTGATGTCGGCCTTGCAGGACGCGTTCGAAGCCTTCGCGTCGGACCACCAGATCCGGGTCATCGTTCTGGCCGGTTCAGGCCGGGCTTTCTGCGCCGGACACGACCTGCAGGAGATGCTGGCTGATCGCCGGATCGAGGCCTATCAGGCTTTGTTTGCGCAGTGCACACGGATGATGCGGACCATCCAGCGACTGCCCCAGCCGGTCATTGCCCGTGTGCATGGTCTCGCGACGGCTGCGGGCTGTCAGTTGGTGGCGAGCTGTGACCTCGCGGTCGCGTCCTCCGATGCGCGCTTTGCCGTATCAGGCGTGAATCTAGGTCTGTTCTGCTCGACTCCGGCGGTGGCCCTCACTCGCAACGTTGGCCGCAAGGAGGCCTTTGAGATGCTCGTCACCGGCGAGTTCATCGACGCCGAGTCAGCGCGGGAGCGGGGCCTCGTAAATCGTGTCGTCGAGCCCGAGGGGCTTGACGACGCGATCGGTGCGCTCTGTGCTGCGATCGTCGACAAGCCTGCAGGCGTGATCGCAACCGGCAAGCAGCTGTTTTACAAACAGCTCGAAATGGGTGTGGACGCGGCTTACCAGTTAGCCGGACAGACCATGGCCTGCAACATGGTCGAGAACAGCGCCCAGGAGGGCTTCTCCGCGTTTGTCGAGAAGCGCAAGCCATCCTGGCGCGAGCGCTGAGCGCCGCGCTGCCGTCCGGGGCCCAAGCGCTCGGGACGCCTGGCGCCACTGTCTCGGCGAGGGGCTCAGCCGACGTAGCGCCCGAGCAGGGTGAGCGTACGCTCTTGTGCGAGTCGGGCGCTGGGTTCGTGATACGAACCGCGCTGCTCGCAATTGAAGCCGTGGCCTGCCGGGTACACATGGATCGGCAGATTCGGCTGAGCTTGGCGCACCTTGTCAACGTCGGTCATCGGGATCGCATGGTCGGTCTCGCCAAAATGCATCTCCACCGGGCAGAGCGCCTGGGCGCTGGCCATTTTGGCGATCCCGCCGCCGTAATAGGGCGCTGAGCAGGCCAGTCCGTCGATCTGGGTCGCCGCGGCCCAGGCGACCGTCCCGCCCCAGCAGTAGCCGACAATCCCGACCTTGCCCGATCCCGCCAGCGCCGCGAGCGCCGCCCGCACATCGAGCAGGGCCGCATCCATCGACAGGCGGGACATCAACTCTCGTCCGCGGCTGATGTCGTCGGCTCCGTAGCCGAGCTCAACGCCGCTCTCGACGCGATCGAAGAAGGCTGGTGCGATCACCGCGTAGCCCGCGGCTGCGAAGCGGTCGCAGACCGAACGGATGTGGCTGTTGACCCCGAAAATTTCCTGGCAGACGATCACCCCCCCACGCGCCGGGCCGGCAGGGTCGGCGCGCCAAGCGCCGATACTGCGTCCATCCGAGGCCGTGAGCTTGATGGCTTGTCCCATATTGATGACTCCGCTTTGGTTGTCTGAGCGATTGCCGGCTCGATGAAGGGCTCAGAAGCCGGTGAACCGCCGCGGATTGTCGACGCCGCCGGCCCGGCTGTCCAGCAGCCGTTCCGCATGGGCGGTCGCCAAAGGGTGCCGGCCGGCTGCGTGGCATAATCGAGAGCTCCCTTCACCCAGTGGGAATATCCGATGTCGCTCGCGCTCAAGACCCTCTATGACAAGCTCTGGGATGCGCACGTGGTGCACACCGAAGCCGACGGCACGACACTTCTTTATGTGGATCGGCATCTGGTCCACGAAGTGACCAGCCCACAGGCCTTCGAGGGGCTGCGACTGGCGGGGCGCAAGCCCTGGCGGATCAGCGCCAATCTGGCGGTTGTCGATCACAACGTGCCCACCACCGACCGCCGTCGGGGCATTGACGATCCGATCGCGCGGCTTCAGGTCGAAACGCTCGACGCCAACGCGCGCGCTCACGGGCTTGTCTATTTTGATATTGAGGACCGGCGCCAGGGCATCGTGCACGTGATTGGCCCCGAGCAGGGCGCCACCCTGCCCGGCATG
>CAZAVT010000423.1:0-2755 GCA_964488395.1 uncultured Burkholderiaceae bacterium
CTGAATCAGCGGTACCGTCGACAACGCGCCCTGGTAGAAATGCCCGATGCTGTAGCCATCAGGCGCCGCCCGAGCGATTGCAGTGATGGCAATCGCCTGGGCCGCGCCAGGTTTCGCCTGCACGATGACCGGGACATTCAGCTTCTTCGACAGGGCTGAGGCCATGACGCGCACCGAGATATCCACTTGCCCACCGACCGCCAAACCATGAACGAGGGTGATCGGGCGGTTTGGATAGTCCTGCGCCTGGGCGATGCCAGTGATCGTGCCTAGCAAAGCGGTCAGAAGAAGACCGCGTCGACCCATCGAATTCAGCATGCGAGCATCTCCTCTTCGGCGTTTCAGGACGGGCGTCGGTCAGGCCCGGTGGCGCAGCAAGGGCTCGCGCGGGCCATTGAGCGCATCGAGCGTCTCCAGCTCAGCCAGAACATAGTATTTGCGGCGGAGGTCGTAGCGCGCCTGAACCGGGATGTAATCCGGACCATGGGTCCAAGTCTCGAATCGCGGAATCTTGCCGGTGTTCAGACTGACCCGATCGCAGACAAAATCGCCGGCCGGCGTCTGGACTGTCTCCTGTCCCAGATAGTCCAGCACCAGTCTTGCGGGCTCCGGCGTCACGGTGGTGGTATGACCCAGCATGGGCCCCGACCCCCCATTGCCGAGCGCCGAGCTGGCCAGGCGCGGATAAATCAGCTGGGGTTCACTCTTGCGGTTCATATCGATGAGCGCGTTGACCCAACAGTCGGCGGCCACTGAATGGCTCACAAAAACCGGGATGCGGCCTTTCACGGGCCAGCGCTGGGAGATGCGACCGCCATCGGCTGTGAAGCTCTCGCATTCGACCACCTCTTCGCCGAACCGGAACCAGCCACTGCCTTGAAAGCGATCGTTCAGGGTGATTCGGATCGTGCAGTCAAGCGGACGCCAGTCGGATCCGAGGGCCAGTGTGATGTGACGCAGCAGCTTGTCGTCGTCCATCACCGTCATCGACTGCAAGGTGCGGGCCCCGTCAGCATGGATGCAGATCGTGAACCATTCCTTACCCGTGATGCCCTCACCATCGGTCACATAGTCCAGACGGCCGCGAAGGGTTCGATGGTCCATGCTGAGTCGCTCTTGAAGAGAGGGGTTGTATGCAATACTAGCCCGAATGACGACAAGGGGGGAGCCATGTCAGGGACGAATTTTCCGAAGGATATCGGCCGTACCGGCGGGGTCTGGGAGGGGCGCTACCGGCGGATGAAGCCCGACGGCACCCTGATCGAGGAGTACGCGAGCCGGCAGGAGTCACGGCCAGCAGGCGACACCTGGCATGAACGGATCACCTATCGTTGGGCCGACGGGCGCAGCAAGACCATGGACTTTGTGGCCCGCCTTCACCCGGACGGTGTGCATGAGTACGCCGAGGATTCGCTCCTGCGAGGTCGAACCTATCTGACCGGCGAGGGGCAGGTCGTCTTTCCCTATGCTTGGCATGACAAGCCTGGTGTCCAAGTGCTCGAAGTACAGCACTACATCAATCCGCGAAAGCGCACGCGCATGTGGCAGCGATTCGAAAACGATGCGCTGGTCGAGATCATGGTGATCCAAGAGGAGCGGGTGGGCGAGCCGATTCTGGGGTGAGCGCTCCGCTGCCTTTCATGACAGCCGCGCCCGCCACTGGGGTCGACTCGCGGGAGGCCTGGCTGCGACTTGCGCTGTCAATGGTCGTGATGATCATCGGCAGTAGCGGGATGTACTCGGTCATTGTGGTTCTTCCCGAGGTCCAGCGGGAGTTTGCGGTCGCTCGTGCGGATGCGTCGCTGCCCTATACGCTCACCATGCTGGGCTTTGGCGTGGGCGGGGTGATGATGGGTCGGCTCGCCGACCGGTTGGGTGTGTGGATCCCGCTGTTGGTGGGCGGGCTCTGCCTCTCAGCGGGTTTCGTGCTGGCGGGGCTGTCCGGGTCGCTATGGCAGTTCAGCCTGATCCAGGGTCTGTTGATTGGTATGGTGGGCAGCAGCGCGAGCTTCGGGCCGCTGATGGCTGACACCTCGCTGTGGTTCCAGAAACGCCGCGGCATCGCGGTCGCCCTGTGTGCCTCGGGCAATTACCTCGCGGGCGCGATCTGGCCGCCCGTCTTGCAGTCGATGGTCGAAGCCTGGGGTTGGCGACAGACGTATACGGTGACCGGCACGATCTGCCTGCTGACCCTCGTGCCTCTGTCCCTGCTCATGCGGCGCAAACCACCGACAAGCGCCGACGGCTCGTTAACAGCCACCTCGAACGGTTCGGACCGGGCAAGACCCATCGAGCTGCCCGACCGGGTCCTGATGGGCCTTCTTTGTCTGGCTGGCGTGGCCTGCTGCGTTGCCATGTCGATGCCGCAAGTCCATATCGTTGCGTATTGTTCCGATCTGGGCTTTGGCGCAGCCCGCGGCGCGCAGATGTTATCCCTGATGCTCGCAGCCGGCGTGATCAGTCGCCTGGCCTTTGGGCTGATCAGCGATCGCATCGGTGGCCTGCGCACACTCCTCCTGGGATCCGCGCTGCAGGCGATCGCGCTCGTCCTCTTCCTACCGTTTCAGGACATGGCCTCTCTCTTCGTGGCCTCGGCCCTCTTCGGGCTTTTCCAAGGAGGGATTGTTCCCGCCTACGCGATCGTGATCCGCGAGTACTTTCCTGCGGCGGTTGCGGCCACCCGGGTCGGTATCGTCCTGGGCTTTACCTTGCTCGGCATGGCCCTCGGTGGCTGGGTATCGGGCTGGATCTTCGA
>CAZAVT010000424.1:0-1944 GCA_964488395.1 uncultured Burkholderiaceae bacterium
AAAGGGAGAAGATCAAGTGGAACTGGCCGATCAGCCACGCTCCGATGAGGATGATGATCGCCCGCAGGACCAGGGCTGCGAGGATGCCGAGCAGCAGGACCCGGCGCTGGAATTCGGCCGGCACCGCGAAATAGGTGAACACCATCAGGAAGACAAAGATGTTGTCGACCGCAAGGGCCTTTTCGACCAGGTAGCCAGTTGCGAACTCGAGCGTTCTCGCGGTCGCGTCGGCCTGCCGGGCGGCGTCATCCGAAAAACCGCCCAGCTGCCAGAATAGCCAAGCGCCGAAGGCGACCGACACCGCGACCCAGACCAGCGACCAGACTGCGGCATCCCTGATCGAGACCGCTTGATTGCCCTTCCGATTGAGCACCACGAAGTCGACGACCAGTGCGATCACGACGAACAGGGCAAAAAGTGTCCATAAGGTCGGTGTACCAATAGAAACCATGGGAAATCTCCACGAGGACCATCCCGGAATGGCCCATTGAACAGGATGATTTCCCTGGCCGGTCTTGCCGACCCGGCCTCATGCCGGGTCCGCGGCGCCGGTTGTCCACGGCCTGCCGGGTGCCGGTGGACAACGTATTGACGACGCCTGCGCTCGGTGCCTCGGCGGCACCTATGCCGTTCGAAGCCTTGGGGCATCAAACGGCGCGCTCTGGGGCTACTCCCCGATTCGGGACATGCCATTGAATCGTCCCGCGGCGTTGGACGCAAGTGTCCCTTTGAAACCTTTCGGGTTTTCAGGGCTTGAGCAACCGGGCCCCGAGTGCGATCAAGGATCGATCACTGTTCCTGGGTCCGATCAGGCTCAGACCGATGGGGGCACCCCGGTGCTTGCGAAGCGGCAGCGACAATTGTGGAACCCCCGCGAGGCCTGCCGGGCACAGCAGGCGGATCGCCCGATTGCGATAGTCCTCGAGGTCGCTCTCAGGCGAGGTACGAAGCGGCGCGACGTCCGGCATCGTAGGCAGGATCATGACGCCGTCGTCGCCGAGCAATGCGTCGAGATGGCGGCGGAATCGCGCACGGTAGTCGACTGCTGCAGCGTGATCGAGATCGCTCACGGTGCGCGACCACGCAAAGCGCTCGGCCACGCCAGGACCCAAGGGAATCCGCCAAGCATCAATCAGCGCACCATCGGCCTCCCAAGCCTCTCGTCCCTGGATAAAACGAAAGCTCCAATAAAGGTGCTTTTCCGAGTCCAGGACGACCGAAACGTGCTCGACTGGGCTGGCCAAGTTCAATAAGCCTGCAGCTGCCTCTTTCAGCGTGGCAGACACGTCCGCCCCGGCAAATGACCACAGATCGTCAGGCCAGAGCAATCGCAGCCGTCCCCGCAGGGGAGCTGGGTCAGGACCGAGCAGGCAGGAAGCCGCCCGCTCGAAAAGACCGATGTCATTTGCAAACCAGCCGCAGGTGTCCAGACTGGGCGCGAGCGGCAGGCAACCCTCAAGGCTGACCCGCGCGTGTGTCGGTCGCACACCGATCAACCCGCAATGACTTGCGGGGCCGCGCACCGAGCCACCGGTGTCGCTGCCGAGCGCGATATCGCACAGGCCTGCGGCGACGGCGGCGGCCGATCCTGACGATGAGCCACCGGTGATTCGGTCAGGTGCTGCGCTGTTGATGGGGGCCCCGAAGTGAGCGTTGTTGCCGTTCAGTGAAAAGGCGAATTCATCCGTGACGGTCTTGCCCACAAAGACGGCACCGGCCTCCAGCAGGCGCTCGACGGCGACAGCGTGCCGTCGCTTGATGCCTGACATCGCCAACAGCAGGGGGCTGCCACCGCTTGTGGGATAGCCAGCGACATCGTAGAGGTCCTTGACGGCAAAACGGACACCCGCCAGCGGTCCAGACGGTGCATGGAGCACCTCGGCGCGTGGATAGGGCATGAACGCGAGTGCCGGATCGGGCGAGGGAATCATCGAGTCGCTCCAG
>CAZAVT010000424.1:1954-2750 GCA_964488395.1 uncultured Burkholderiaceae bacterium
GGAGGCTGGCATGCACGAGACCCTGATTCGATTGAGGCGTGGCGATTTTCCGGCGTTGCGCCGGCGGTCGATCGCGACGGTGCAGGTCAACCTGGGCTACCGTTGCAACCAGAGCTGCCAACACTGCCATGTCGCTGCCGGTCCGAATCGGACAGAGATGATGGATCTGCAGACGGCCGAACAGGTCCTGCGATTGCTGGCCGATTCAAAGGCCCGCACGCTCGATTTGACCGGCGGCGCGCCAGAGCTCAATCCCCATTTTCGGTGGCTGGTTCGAGAGGCGGTGGCGCTTGGCTGCGAGGTCATTGATCGCTGCAACCTCACCATACTCGAGGAGCCAGGTCAGGAGGATCTGGCTGAGTTTCTCGCGCAGCACCATGTCGAGGTCGTCGCATCGTTGCCGTGCTACCTCGAAGACAATGTCGACCGGCAGCGCGGGCAAGGAGTTTTCGAATCCAGCTTGCGAGGACTCAAGCGCCTCAATGCGCTCGGCTACGGTGAGCGCTTGAGCCTGAGCCTCGTCTTCAATCCGCAGGGGCCGAGCCTGCCTCCGCCCCAGGCAAGCCTCGAGGCTGATTATCGTCGGGTGCTCGGTGAGCGCTACGGCATCCGCTTCACTCGGCTTCTCACGCTCGCCAACATGCCGATCCAGCGCTTTGGGTCGACCTTGATCAGTCAAGGCCGGTTCGACGAGTACATGGGCGTGCTGCGTGCCGCACATCGAGAGGAAAACCTCGCCTCGGTCATGTGTCGCGACCTGGTCAGCGTTGACTGGCGGGGAGAGCTCTACGACTGC
>CAZAVT010000425.1:0-2725 GCA_964488395.1 uncultured Burkholderiaceae bacterium
ATCATCGGCTGGACCTGGAAGAGCAGGAAGGCGCTGAGGAAAATCGTCAGCGCAAAGAGCAGCGCGAGTCCGGCGTAACGCCGGACGTCTGAGGACGGGGGCTGATTCATCGAGAGCAAGGCCGGCGCGCACGAGGCGGCCGGCTGCGCCGAACGACTGCGCTTAGAAGTCCTTCAGTCGATTGATGGTGCGCGATTCACGCGACTCGTCGGCGGTGGTCCGGCCCGCGGGTGCGGCGGTGGCACCTGCAGCGGGGCCGCTCGGGCGTTGGTCGATGGCGCGGGCATTGTCGACCTGAGCGTAGGTCCAGGTGACGACGCTGCCCACATGGAGCACCCCATTCTCGTCGGTTTGCTCCCAGCGCTTGACCATGGAGGTGCCCCGAAGGTCTCCCGCTGCCACGGAGCGGGCATTTCTCAGGTATCGATCGATGGTCTCTCCGACCTCCTCCTGGGTGCGCTCGTAAGTGCGGCCACCGCCTTCATCGAGCTTCGTGACCTGCTTGGCTACCTCCTCGGTCAGGCTGCCAACGGTCTGCGTGCGGGTCACTTCAATCTGGGTATTCATGAATTCGATGATCGAGCTCTCCGCGAGTCCACGCGCCTGGTCGAGGGCGATCTGCCGCGCGGTCGCCAGGCGCGACGGTGACCAGTCGGGCGATGCGGCGAGCGACCAGCGTCCGTAGGAGATCAACATGGGGCGACCTTGCTCGTCATAGGCAAAGCGCAGACCGATTTCATTCAGATACTCGGGATCGCGGCCCGGCAAGAGTTCAGCCAGCTTGCGGCCGTCGCCGCGCACCTGGGTGCCTCTTTGGCGGCTGATGTCTTCAGCGAACTGCCGGGTCTTGGGCGACTGGACCGCAATGACACCGACCAGCGTCACTTTGCCGCGAGGGGTGGTCTCGGTGAAGATCCTCGTCTGGACGGGCACCAGTCCCTGCATGCTGCGGACGGCGCTGGTGACGACTTCCTTGGTCAGACTGTCACGATAGAGCACCTTTTTTTGCTCCATGCTCATCTGCGCCACCCGTTCCCGAGGTACGCCTTGTTCGACCAAGGCGTTGTCGAGCTTGCGGTCCATCAGGGTCAGCGCCTTGTCGAACATCGCCGCGAGCCGGCCCTCGTTCTGGGCTCGTTGCATCTCCGCCTGATCGAAGACCTCGCGATTGCTCGAGGCGTTCTGCATGACTTCCGTACGCCGACGGGCGATCTGTCGGCCGTAGTGCTGCATGATGAAGTCGGCCTGCATCGCAAACATCGCCCGCTCATAAGCGAGCACGAGTTCCTTGCCGTAGTTGGGATCGGTCGGCCGGACCCGAACCGGTGCCATCCCACTGAAGAAGACCTTGCCTTCCCGTGCGATGCCGACGGGTTGGAACTTTTCCTCGAATTCGCGAACCCAGTCGGAATAGGTCTTCTCCGCAATGCCGCTGTCAGCGCTGGCTGGGGTTGCCTGCGCCAGCGCGCGCTCGACCGCCGGCTGTTCGGCTGCGGCGCTGGCTGGGGCACCGCCTGACTGCGCGACCGCCTGGCCGAAACCCGACGCAAGGGGCGCCAGGATCAGGGCGCAGACGGCGATGAGGGTGCGATTCATGTTCAAAGTCTCCAGATAGGTCGGATCAACGGTTCAAGAGCAGGCGGTTGTCTGCAGGGGCTGGCGCGACAGCAGGTGGCTGGGCAGGCAGACCGGGGGAGGGCATGCCCGCCCCTTGCGCGGCCTGAGGTGGCGGTGGCGGGAGCGCGCGCAGTCGGTAGCGCCCACCCGCTTGCATCCGACCCTGGAGCATCGTCGCAGTCGCGAACTTGGGACTGACCTCGATGACTTCAGCCACGCCCACCGGTGTTTCCATCTCGCCCAGGGATTCGCCGGACTGGGGGTCCTTCAGCTCGGCACCGATGGCGACCACCTGCAGGCGCTCACCGGGCAGGACCGCCCCCTCACCGCGATTGATGAAGACACGATTGCCATCGACCCGGACCACCTCGATCGGGTAAATCACTGAGGTCATTCGTGCGACCAGGGCGGCGGCGGCATCCTCAAGGCGCTGCGTCAGCATCTCTGGATCGACGCGGGGCGCGCCCTCATAGACGGCAGCAATCGACTCACGACCCGTCCATTTTTTCTTGCGGGTGGCCATCTCGACGATTTCGAGGCGGATGGCGCCACTCAGCTGGCTGCGGACATAGATCTCCCCGCTCAGCTGGATCCGCTCCTGCTGGTTCTCGGCGACGCGCAGACTTTCGAACTCGACCACGACGATGTAGTCCGCCCCGAGCCCTTGCCCCAGGCGGGCGAGCTCAGCGGGCGCTGCCTCACCACTTCGCAGGAATCGAGCCTCGCGCTCGAACGCCTGGGTGGTGTCCCTGCTCAGCACGTCGAAACGCCGGGTT
Organism: uncultured Burkholderiaceae bacterium; assembly: GCA_964488395.1. Classification (GTDB taxonomy): domain Bacteria; phylum Pseudomonadota; class Gammaproteobacteria; order Burkholderiales; family Burkholderiaceae_E; genus SYIM01. Next base: position 2,394 of record CAZAVT010000425.1, read on the forward strand.
GCGATCAGGGCTGGTTCGACGGTCCGCAGGAGCAGACCGGCTTGCGGGTGCGGCTTCACGTAGACCGCAAGACTGCGACGGTCGCTGGGCGCGCCCAGCTTTTCGTAATCCGAGTGCCGAATCGTGACCCGCGCGTTCCAGAGTCCGCTTGGCTCCCGTTCGGCGCGATCGACCGTGAAGCCGAGGATCGGCCGATCACCCGGGGTCCGCACCTCGCGCGCCAGCCGTCGGTTGAAGGATTCGATGAGCACGTTCTGGCTGGCGGTGTCGACGTTGATCTCGGCGCTGGTGATCGAGGTGACCGCGGTCGCCTGCAGCCGTAGCCCGAAGGC
>CAZAVT010000426.1:0-2698 GCA_964488395.1 uncultured Burkholderiaceae bacterium
TCGGTGCGACTGTGCTGGGCTCAGGGGGGCGTGTCAGAGATTCGCGCCGACGGTGTGGCGTGTGGTGTCGACGGTTCGGCTTCAATCGCCGAACCCTTGCCCGTCTCGCGTCGCCTGATCGTTCCGGCGCTCGCGAACGCGCACGATCACGCCCGGACCTTTCGTTCGAGCACGCTCGGGGGATGGGGGCGTCCGCTGGAGTCTTGGTTGCCCCTGCTGTCGCTACTGCCCTCGGTCGATCCCTATTTGGTGGCGGCCAGCTCATTCGCACGTTCCGTTCGCCGGGGTGCGACCGCGGTGATGGTGCATTACACCCGGGTGCAGGGTCGGGACAGCCCCGTGCAAGAGGCATTGGCTGTCGCCCGCGCGGCGCGCGATGTGGGGCTGCGGATTGGCTTTGCGGTGTCGCTGCGCGATCAGCGTCCGCTCGGCTACAGCGATGACGACCGTGTACTCGAGGCGCTGCGGCCCGGGATCCGCGACGTGATCCGGAAGCGTCTGGCAGCGCCTGCACCTGATTCACATGCCCAGCTGGAGCGTTTCTCCTCGATTGCCAAGGCGATCGAGGATGATGCCTCGCTGGCACCCCATGTGACCGTGCAGCTTGGTCCGACGGCTGTTCAGTGGTGCAGCGACGGTCTGTTGAGGGCGGTCGCCCGCCTGAGTCTCGACGAGGATCGTCCCGTCCATATGCACTTGCTCGAGACGCGTTACCAGCGGGAATGGGCGGATCAACAGTACCCGGGAGGCCTGATTCAGCATCTCGATGACATTGGATTGCTGTCGCCCCGGCTCACGCTCGCTCATTGCACCTGGGCAAGGCCCGACGAGCTCGAGCGGCTTGCCGAGCGCGGGGTGACGATCGCCGTGAATACCAGCTCGAATTTACACTTACGCTCAGGTCTGGCACCGGTCAGGGCGATGCGCGAGGTGGGTTGCCGAATCGCGATGGGGCTGGATGGCATGGCCTTCGATGAAGATGACGATGGTCTGCGTGAGATGCGGCTTGCAGGCGCTCTGCACCGTGGTTGGGGCTTTGAGGCGGATTGGTCCGATGCCGAGCTCTGGCGCTTTGCGAGCGCAACCGGCAGACGCTCAGTGCTCGGGGCGGCGCGCGATCAGTCCGAGCCTGGCGGGGCTTTGTTGCCCGGTCATGCGGCTGATTTCCTGGTGATGGATCTCGATCTCCTCGATGAAGATCGCGATCTGCTTCCGGGGAGCGACCCTGCGGTGGCGCTGATGGCACGCGGTCGAGCCGACGCCATCCGCTGCGTCGTGGTCCGAGGCCGGCCGGTGGTGGTCGATGGGCGCGTGATCGGGGTGGATGAGCCAGCCGTTCGCGAGGCGCTGTATCAACAAACCCGCGAGGCGGTCGACGCGGACGCTGACTGGCAGAACTGGCGCGAGACCCTCGAGCAGTTTCATCAGGATCTGGGGCCGTTTTACCGACAGCGCCACTTTCTGGGCTGCTGTTGATCGCCTCATTGCCTCAGAGATCGACCGGATCGTGGGTCGATGGCGGCCCTTCGGTCGCGAGCCCTGCTGCGAGGTGGTTGGCGAAGGCTTGCGCGACGACCGGTAGGGCGCGGCCTTGCAGATGGGCGAGCACCAGTTGGCCCTTCGGGAAGCCTCGCTCCTCGAGCGGGCGAGCGACCAGTTCCGAATCGACGCCGATGGCACCGAGCGCGATCTGGAAGGTCAGGGCCTGATCGTGCAGGAGACACCCCCGAAGCAGCTCGAAACTGTTGCTTTCGATGATGGGCTTGAGGCGATGTGAACTGCGTGCGAGCCAGCGGTCGAGAAGTTGACGTCCACCGACGTCCGGATCGGCAAGGACTATCGGGTAGTTCATGCATTGCCTCAGCCGCAGACCGGCCGCTTGTCGTGCGAGCGGATGGTTCCGGTGCATCAGCAGCATCAGCGGCTGTTCAATCGCGGCCAGCACTTCGATGTCCGCATCGGGCTGTAGGCTGAAGGTCAGGGCGAGATCGCAAAGGTAATTCTTGAGGGCCGACATCGCCTGCTGGCGGTCGGTAATCTGCACCTCGAATTCGACCAGCGGATGCTCACGGCGAAAGCTCGAGATCGCGGCGGGCAGCATGCGTGGTGCAAGCGCCTGGCTGGCGGCGATCCGTACGCGGCCCCGTCGCAGGCCTCCGAGATCCTCGATCGCCGATCGAACCTGCTCCAGGGCGGCGCCGCGCTCCCGAATGTACTGCACGAAGAGGCTGCCGGCGGCGGTGAGTCGCATGCCGCGAGGCTGTCGCTCGAAGATCGGCGTGCCCAACTCATCTTCAAGATCGAGGAGTCGGCGATTAACCGCCGACGCAGCGACGTGCAGACGCTCAGCGGCCTGACGGATCGATCCGCATCGAGCGATTTCGTCGACGTACCTTAGGAAGCGCAGATGATTCATGAGGCGTTGACCTTTTAGATGCTGCCGAAACGGCAACGACCATATCGCTAAAAGTCATATCTGGGCAACGGTATCTGGCATGTGTCCTGCGGGCTGATGGGCATGAAACCGCAAAAAGCTCCGCGATCCGCCACCTCGTTAGGCACTTTGTTTGGCCCTGGTGCGTCAACGTCCTGGGTTGTGCGGCCGGACCGCACCAGCCTGGTGCGCAAAGCCTTGCGGCCGCGTCCGGTTCGTCTGGATGCCTCGGGCGACCCCATCGAATTCGATCTGGCCCGAGCC
>CAZAVT010000427.1:0-2687 GCA_964488395.1 uncultured Burkholderiaceae bacterium
GATTCGCAAGATTCTCAAGATCGCCAAGGAACCGATCTCGATGGAGACGCCGATCGGCGACGACGACGACTCGCATCTGGGCGATTTCATCGAGGACACGACGACGCTCGCCCCGGCCGACGCTGCCTTGCATGAGTCGATGCGCGATGTGGTCAAGGAGGTTCTGGATTCGCTCACCCCGCGTGAGGCCAAGGTGCTTCGGATGCGCTTTGGGATCGAGATGAGTACCGACCACACGCTCGAGGAGGTCGGTAAGCAGTTCGATGTCACCCGCGAGCGTATTCGTCAGATCGAGGCCAAGGCGCTTCGCAAGCTTCGCCACCCGACTCGAGCTGACAAGCTCAAGAGCTTTCTCGAAGGCCAGTGAGCGCGCGGCGGTCGCGCGTGTCTGATCGATCGCCGCCGGCGCGGCGGCGATGAGTTCGCCGCAGGCGGGGTTCTCGGCAGGGCTCGCCTTCACGTTTGGCGCGGTGTTCTTCTGGGGCTCCCAGGTCCCCGTCGCCAAGGTCCTGCTCGAGTCGATGGACAGCTTCGCTTTTGGCGCGCTGCGCTATCTCATCGCGCTCCTCGGCTTCGCGCCGCTGCTCCTTTGGCGTGAGGGCTGGCGGGCCTTCTCTCTTGACGGCCAGGCGGCCCGTTTGCTCGTGGCGGGCGGGATCGGCATGGGCGGGTCGACGATCTTCGTGTTTCTCGGCCTGGCCCTCACCCGCGCGGAGTCGGCTGCCATCATCCTGGCGCTCCAGCCTGGCATGGCGGCAATCGGATACTGGCTGGTCGAACAGCGTCGGCCGCCTCTCTACACTCTGGTCTGCCTCGCGGTCGCCTTTGTTGGTGTGCTCCTGGTCATCACCCGGGGTGGTTTCAGCCCGGCCGATCATGAGGCCTTCAGTGCTCGCGAATGGCTGGGCAACCTGTTCGTGTTGATGGGCTCGGCGGCCTGGGTCACCTACGTGATCAGTGCCTCGCGCCTGTCGCACTGGTCGGCCGCTCGCCTGTCGACGCTGGGGACCGTGTTCTCGGTGGTTGTGCTCTCGGCGACCTGGGTCATTGCCGGGCTCGCAGGCTACTCGAGCTTGCCAACGGATCTCAGTTGGGCCGACACCCTGCGGCTGGTCTACGTGTCGGTCGGCGGAGCGATGATTGCGATGTTCTGGTGGAACGCTGGCGTGCGGCGCATCGGTCCTCTCAACGGGGCGCTTTTCGCTTACCTGATGCCGGTCTTTGCCTTCGGCGTCAGGGCGCTCGAAGGCGCGCGCTTCACGGCCGGCGAATTGGCCGGTGTCGCCATCGTGATCGGCTCGCTCGCCATCAACAACCTCCTGGAGCGCCGCAGCCGCGCGCTGCGCTGAACCCACGGGGGCCGGGATAGAATCCCGCCCGAGGGGCCTCTAGCTCATGCTTGGTTAGAGCAGCGGACTCATAATCCGTTGGTGCCGGGTTCGACTCCCGGGGGGCCCACCAGTAAAGCGGCGCACTCGCACGCGCGCGGGCCCACGAAGCCGTGGCGCCGCAGGGGACTGATCGCTTGAGAGGATGCGCATGCTGAGTTCCTAGGAGAAGTTTCCGACTCGAACCTGCCGCGCTCGAGACCCAAAAGTGCTGGCCAAAGTGCTTCGTCTCAGACGTTCAGGAAAAAGGAGTTGTTCGCAGTGTCGAAGCTGAGGATCGGTACCTGGAAGTCGTAGCCCAGATTGAAATTGAAGTCTGTGGGCGTATTCAGCCATTTGGCAGCGATGGCATAGGCCTCGCTCAGCGCTTTCGCCACCACATCCAGATCACTCTTGTCCTTGGGGACCAGGTTGACGTTGATCCCCGCCTCGGCGCCCATCTCCAGATTGAGGTTGCCACTGAAATTGATGAGCTTGAGGATGTTCGCGCCCAACTGGCCCAGGACATCGCCGGTTTCGAAATTGACGTTCCCGAGCGTCTGCAGCATGTCGTAGATCCGGAGCTTGCCATCGGCGCTGCCCGCCAGATCGAGATCGAGATGCAGGTCAGGGCCGCCAAAGACCTTGGCATAGGCGTTGGCAAAGCCGTCCTTTTTGCCAATCATGAGGCCGGCGGACGCGAGCAGGCTCAGATCGATTTCGAGCTCGGGCAGGTCGGCGATCACGCCGTCGGCCCCTTCGTGACGGTCGTTGAGGTAAATGCTGTTGAAGAAGAGCTCCCACAGGCTGCGGCCCTCGCCCTCGCGAATGCTCTGTAACGCATAGGTGTCCACGCCCATCGAGAGCCGGGGAATCAGGCTGAATTCGCCCTCGATGCCCACCGGCAGGCTGAACGGAAAAACCGCATTGGCCTGCTCATAGAAGGGCAGCAGCTCGAGCGGGTTGTAGTTGAGCGAGAACTCTTGTCGCTCGATGCTCGGGATCTTGGGGGTCCAGCGCAGCAGATCGATCGACTCGTTGTCGATCAGTCGTTCCAGCAACTCCGAGCCCGCGGATTGCAGCAGCGGAAACTCGAAGCCGGCGTCCTTCAGGTTGTTGTAGACCTTCTTGACCTGAGGCAGGTCCTTGAGCAGGGTGTCCATCAGATCGGGCGACGAGAGTGCGCTGGCGCCGAGGTCAGCGAGGAGCAAGGGTTTTGCTGGCGCGATTGGATAGTAGATATCTCGGAAATCCTGTGCCATGCTTGACCAACCCCCACCATAGTTGTTGGTCCAACCTTGGACATTCCAGAGGTACCGG
>CAZAVT010000428.1:0-2683 GCA_964488395.1 uncultured Burkholderiaceae bacterium
ATCTGCGCGGTTCGCTCGCCTTCCAGAAGGGCAAGGTCCTGCCCACCGACGTCAATCTCGGCGGCCTCAAATACCTGATGGCCGACCTCACCGGCAGTGACTCGGTGCGCATCGACATGGATGCGATGACGCTCGGAGGCGCCAACCTGACCGGCTTTGCGGGCATCAACGGTCCGTATCGCTATGGCGACGACCTCGACGGCGACGGGTTGCCTGACAAGATCAACGAATCAGCCGTCGGCATCGTGATCGACAACGTCGACTTCGGCGTCGCGATCATGATGCCCAAGGTCCTGTCCTTCCTGCCCTTCGAGTTGCCGATCAAGCCCTGGTTCATCGCGGCCAAGGCCAAGGTCGGCTACGCCGGTCTGGTCGGGATCGACCGCTCGATCCTCGATGTCCGCGCCGAGGACGTCGAAGTCAATATCAACCAGTTCTACCTCGACGGTGCGGGACCCGAGATCAATCTGGCGATCCAGCTATTCGGGCCTCCGACCATCGACTGGAAGTCGAGCTTCCCGAACTCGCCCGAGGACCGCAACGGCGACGGCAAGTTCGATACCTATGACGAGGACATCAATAACAATGGATTCCTTGACGCGGGCGAGGACCGCAACAACAACGGCAAGCTCGACCTGACCGAGGACCTGGACCGTAACGGCATCCGCGCCAACTACGGCTATGCGCTGCCCGCCGGCGGCAACAACGCGGTCATCATCGACTTCGACGAGATGATCGTTCAGGCCAAGATCGGCTATGCGGCGATCAATGTGGCCGGGGTGTTGCAGCTCTACGCGTCGATGGCTTTCACCCTCAAGGCCGGCGACTCGGTCACGCTGCAAAACGGCGAGAAGACCGAGGTCATGTCGCTGGCCTTCGGCATCAATGATGCGTTCGGCTTCATCGGCGTCGGCGGGTACTGGCGTGATGGCAACAACGACGGCCGGATCGATGAGCGGGATATTCCCTTTGTCAACAAGTCGGCGGTGGGCCTTGCGCTTCAGGATCTCGATCTGGGCTTCATCGTTGCGCGCGAACTGATCATCTCGACGACCCGCGTCAGCATTGGCGTTTATCTCGCCGCCAAGATCCGTCTGGACAAGCTCGGTCTGGTGGGCATCCCGGGAGTCACTCTCGAGGTCGACAGCATCCAGATCGACCTGAACCTCGGTTTCCGGATGTCGCTGCAGTTTGGCCAGATCATCAAGGATCCCAAGACAGGCGCCACCTCTTATGCGCCGGGCTTCAAGGCGAGCTTTGGTCCGATGACCATCGATTGGTCCAAGAGCACCTGGACCGACCCGGTCGATCTGCGCAACCCGGATGACGATATCGTCAAGCCGGGCTACGCCATCGAAACGGGCAACCCGCGCGAGCCCATCGTCCTCGACTACAAGGAAACCTACCTCCGCGTCTACGGGCGCGCGAAGCTTGACCTGTTCGGCGTGGTCGGGATGCACGGCATCATCGACATGCGGATCAGCGAGAGCGAGGGACTGCAGATCTTCGCCGACGTTGAAATGCGGATCGGACCGCCCGGTGTCGGCCTCACCAGCAAGACCACCGCCTTGCTGGTGATCAACTCGGGTGGTCTTGCGCTTCGGGCGAAGCTGTCCTCCGGGCTGTCGCTACCGCCGGTCTTCAAACTGTCCGTCGAGTTCGAAGTTGCAATCAACACCTTCGGGCGGGACATCGTTTACGTGGTGCCCGAGCCCTTCGTCAAAGACGTCGGGATGACCGAATTCAGGATCACGGCCTATCCCCCAGGACGGCCGGACCTGATGGGCGAAGGCGTTGTCTACGCCTCGCTGTCGGGCGCGGGCATGCTCGATTTGCTGGATGGCACCTTGAGCCTGCAGGGGCAGTTCCAGATCCTGATCGTGAAGCGCAACAGCGAGTTCCGGATGGAGCTCGGTATCACGGCATCGCTCAAGCTGCCGCTCCTCGAGCCCCTGGGCGCCACCGGTACCCTGGGCTTTGTGATCGACGGCTCGTCAACCGGCCTCTACGGTTCGCTGGATATCGGTGGCAACAATCCGAGCTCGACCCTGGTCAAGTCGCCGGTGTTCGAGGTCCGTGGTCGATTCTCGCTGCAGATCAACACCACGGACAAGGTGCAGAAGGTCCGCGGCCGCGATGCTCAGGGCCGGGTCTTTGATGACAACAAACAGCCCATCCTGGTCGATGCGACCCCGCGCAGTTTGAAGATCTCCGGCATGACGGAGATCGTGCTCAAGCTGGGCATCGAGATCAAGATGCGCGGCAGCATCGACATCCTGATCGATTCGCAGGGTCTGCAGCTCGACATGCGGGTCACGCTCGATCTGTCGTTGCTCGGCTCGGTCAATGTCGAGGCCCAGGCGGCCATCATCCGGCGCGATGGCGAGATGATGTTCGCCATGCGCGCCGTACTGGACGTGTCGCTGGGCGTGGATCTCATCGGCATTCGCGCCAAGGGCACGCTGCTGATCAACACGAGCAGCAAGCCATATCAAACCATCGGCGTGCCGGCGCGGATCATTCCGGGCAACATTTTCATGCTCGAGCTTGAGGGCCGGATGAACATCCTGGCCTTCGAGATGGACCTCAAGGGCAGCATCAAGGTCGAAAACGGGGTGTTCGAGCTGCGGATCGACCGCGCGCGCATGAACTACTTCAACTTCATGTACATCGAGATCACCGG
>CAZAVT010000429.1:0-1289 GCA_964488395.1 uncultured Burkholderiaceae bacterium
GCGGCCTGCAACGCCGACGCCGGCTTTCCGTCGGCCGAGGACACCTCGATCGCCAAGGTCTTCTGCAATCAAGCGGGCTTCGATGTCGCCAACGAGGCGATTCAGATCATGGGCGGCATGGGCTACAGCCAAGACAGCCTGGTCGAATACTGCATGCGCCGTTGCCGCGGCTGGATGATTGCGGGCGGATCGATCGAGATCCTGAAGAACCGGATCGCCGAGGGCGTGTTCGGGCGAGCCTTCTCGCAGCGCGCCCGCGACGGGGCTTGAGCCGTGGATCAGACCCTGTGGAGAGCCTCAAGCCATCGCGCTGGTCGGCGCATCGGGCGAGGCTGGCAAGAACACCGCGCGCCCGCATCAGTTCATGCGCCGGCATGGCTGGACCGGGCGGATTGCACCCATCAATCGCAATCGCACCGAAATCTTCGGTGAACCCGCCTGGCCTGACCTCGACGAGGTCCCGTTCCCGATCGATCACGCTTTTGTGATGGTGCCTGGCAGTCAGGTCTTCGAGGTCCTCGAGGCTTGCGGCCGCAAACGCATACCGGTCGTGACCATTTACTCGGATGGTTTTGCTGAAGCCGGTGAAGAGGGTGCTCGGGAGCAGGAGCGCCTGGCGGCCCGCGCGCGCGCGCTCGGCATCCGTTTACTCGGGCCGAACTGTATCGGCCTGATCGATGTCGTCAACCGCATGCCCCTGACGGTCAATGCGACGCTCGCCGGCGAGCTGATGCCCGCGGGCCGAACCGCGGTCGTGTCACAAAGCGGATCGATGCTGGGCACCCTGCTGTCTCGCGGTCAGGCTCGAGGATTGAGATACTCGCGGATGGTATCGGTCGGTAATGAAGCCGATCTGGGCGTGGGCGAGATCGCGCAGCTGCTAATCGCCGATCCGCATACTGATGTCGTATTGCTGTTTCTCGAGACGCTGTGGGATGCGCCACGGCTCGCGGCGGCCGCTCGCGCAGCCCACACCTCGGGCAAGGCCATCGTCGCGTACAAACTTGGACGATCGGCGCTCGGTGCCGAGCTCGCGGTCTCGCACACGGGCGCCATTGCTGGCGAAGATGCCGCCTACGACGCCTTTTTCCGAGCCCACGGCATCGTTCGGGTCGAGATGATCGAAACCCTGATCGAAGTCGCGCCACTCCTGGCTCCCGGAGCGGCCCGACGCACGCCCACGCCCCCCCCGACGGCGCGTGCACCCAGGGTTGCAGTGGTCAGCACCACAGGCGGTGGTGCGGCCATGGTGGTCGACCGGCTGGGGCTCCTAGGGATCGATGCAGCGG
>CAZAVT010000429.1:1299-2665 GCA_964488395.1 uncultured Burkholderiaceae bacterium
ATCGCCGCAATGGCGGCGCAGGACATCCGTCTGCGGGCAGCGCCGGTGATTGACCTGACCCTTGCGGCCACGCCTAAGAAATACGCGGCCGTTCTACGAGGGCTGCTCGAGGCTGACTTCTGCGATGCCGTGCTCGCGGTGGTCGGCTCCTCCGCGCAGTTCCAGCCGACGCTGGCGGTCGAACCCATCATCGCGGTCGCAGGCGAGCGAGCTTGGGACAAGCCACTCGCCAGCTTTCTGGCGCCGCAGGCGGATGCCTCGCTCGCTCTGCTGGCCGAGCGAGGTATCGCCGCATTTCGCACGCCTGAGGCCTGCGCAGATGCACTCGCCGCGCGGCTGCACTGGTCGACCCCGACCGATGCGACGGCCACGCCCGAGGTGCAAGCGCGCCTGCAGCGGGCTGCGGACCGAGTAGCGGGTCTGACTGGGGTTCTCGACGAGTTGCGCTCGCTCGAACTGTTCGATGAGCTAGGCTTGCCCACCGTGGCGCGTCAGGTCCTCCGCGACAAGCCGTGGCAACACCATCTGGAGGGCCCGGTCGCCGTGAAACTGGTCTCGCCCGACCTGCCCCACAAGACCGAGGCCGGCGCGGTCAGCTTGGGCGTACGAGACCAAGCTGAACTCGACCACGCAATTGCCCGGATGCATGCCAGTGCGCTGCGCTATCAGCCCGATGCAAGGATCGAGGGGGTCTTGGTGCAGCCGATGGTGAGCGGTCTGGCGGAGGTGCTGCTCGGCTATCGGGAAGACCCCGCTCTGGGTCCGCTGATTACCCTGGGCGTCGGTGGGCGACTGGCCGAGGTCTATAAGGATGCCGCGACCCGGGTTGCTCCGGTCGATCGGACCCAAGCTCGAGATATGATCGGCGCCGTTCGGGGTCTGGCCCCGATCCGTGGGTGGCGAGGTCTCCCGCAGGGCGACCTCGAAGGCCTTGCCGACGCGATCGTCGCGATGTCCCAGCTTGCGCTGATCAAGGCATGCCCGATCGCAGAAGCGGAGATCAACCCGTTGATTGTTGGCGTCGATCGGGTCACCGCGGTGGATGGACTGGTGGTGCTGAAGTCGGGTGTTTGAGACTCGCACTGTGCACCCCCTTCACAGAGAACAAGGAGCAATGGCCATGTCGAACAAGAGAAAATCCCTCGCCCGGCTGTCCCGCCTGGGTCTGTTGCCTTTTGCCCTCGGGCTTTCCGGGGCAATCGGGCCAAGCCTCGCGGTCGCGCAGGACGCCGCGGCAAGCTACCCGAACCGATCGGCAAAGATCGTGGTCGGATTCGCGCCAGGTGGGGCCACCGACATTGTCGCGCGTGCGGTCGCTGAGAAACTCAGCAAGGCCTTTGGTCAGACTTTCGTCGTCGCAAACCGC
>CAZAVT010000430.1:0-2625 GCA_964488395.1 uncultured Burkholderiaceae bacterium
CTGGGCACCTTCGTCGAGGACGGCCCAACCCCCCAACTCATCCGCGAGCCGCTCCATCCGCATCCCCGCGCGCTTCTGAAGGCTCTGCCGTCGACCCGGATCGATCCGTCGCACGACCCGATTCCAATCGTCGGCGGGGTGCCCGATGCGCTCAATCCGCCGTCGGGCTGCCGGTTCCGAGACCGTTGCCCACAGGCGAACGATCGTTGTGCTCGAGAGGTTCCTGTGTTGCGCGCCCTCGGTGGCGGTCGACGCATTGCCTGTCACCAAGTCTGAAGGAAGCCCATGGCCCAAACCGTCAGTCCGATCCTCTCACCCGCAATCGACCGAATGCTCGCCGATGTCAGCCTTGTTGCACCCTGGGAGCTGACCGAGCGTTTTTCCCAGATGCCGCGCTGTTTGCCCGACGATGTCAACCGGGCTTGTGACCTGATGGTGGAGCGCCTTCAGTCGCACGGCGTGCCTGTCGAGGTGCTGATGGCAAGGCTTTACCTCAGCATTCCGCTTGAGGCCCAGGTCGTCTTCGGCGAGCGATCGTTCAGGGCGAAGCCTTCGGCGTTCTCGGCAAGTGTCCCGCAGGGCATCGAGGCCGAGCTGGTGTACGTGCCTGCGACCTACTCGGCGAGCATCTCCACGCTCTTTCATCGCAACATCCAAGCCCCGGAGCCGGGTCGCCTGCGCGGGCGGATCGTGGTGTCGGAGGGATACGCCACGCCGGCCAAGATGCGCGAATTTGAGCTCGCCGGTGCCGTGGGTGTCATCGCGATCAATCCCGGGGCCGATATCCATTGGGGTATCTGTACGACAATCTGGGGCACCCCGGAGCTTGACGATCTGCCCCGCAAGCCGCGCATTCCGGTGGTGGCGGTCAATCATCCCGATGGGCAGCAGCTCATCGAGGCGGCATCGGCCGGGCGCTCGGTGGTCCTGAAGACCCGCCTGCAGGAAGGCTGGTTCGATCAGAAACTTCCTGTGGTGACCGTTCCAGGGACGTCGCCCGATGGAGATTTTGTGCTGCTCCATGGACACTATGATTCCTGGGATGTTGGTGTCGGAGACAATGCAACGGGTGACGCCACCCTGCTCGAGATCGCCCGGGTCCTTTGGAAGCATCGTGGGGCGCTCCATCGTTCGGTGCGCATTGCCTGGTGGCCCGGTCATTCCACAGGGCGCTACGCGGGCAGCACATGGTTCGCGGATCATTTCGCAGCCGATCTTGACGAACATTGCGTGGCCCAGATCAACTGTGACTCGCCCGGATGCCGATGGGCTACCGAGTATCGAAACGTTTCCTGGATGGCAGAGACCGAGGCCTTCGCGCAGGAGACGATCAGGGCGGTCGCAGGCTTGTCGGCAGAGGGTGAGCGTCCTCACCGGGCAGGCGATTGGGCGTTCAACAATATCGGCGTGTCCAGCCTGATGATGCTGAGCTCCACCATGCCCGAGACGCTCCGTCAGGAAAAAGGCTATTACGCGGTCGGCGGCTGCGGCGGCAATATCGCTTGGCACACTGAAAACGACACCCTCGATGTCGCTGATCCGCAGATCATGATCCAGGACATCCGGGTCTATCTTGGCCTCACGGTCGGCATTGCTAATGCGTCGATCCTTCCCTTTGACTGGCGGGCTTTGACTCGGGAATTCAGCGCGACGCTTGAACGCTACCAGCGACTGCTCGGAGACGAGTATTCACTGTCGGGCGCAAAGTCCCAGGTGGCGCGGCTCGAGGCTGCGCTCGAGGTGTTTTACCAGCGACTCTCGGCTGGCGGTGTGCAGTCCGGGATTGCCAATGCGTTGATCCGGCGCCTCGCCCGCGTTCTGGTACCGATCAACCATACCTTGGCGACCCGTTTTTCCCATGATGCGGCGACCGCGATGCCCGCTCTACCGGGGCTCGCCTTAGCCAATCGCTGGGCCAACTGCCCAGCCGAACACAAAGGCTTTGCCCTGACCCAAATCCATCGTGCGGACAACAAGCTGCAGGGCGCGTTGCGCCAGGCCTTGCATGAAGTCCGTACCGCGCTGGAACCTTGATTTGAGCCCGCTGGAGAACCCGATGGACACACGCGTGCGAACGACCGACAAGACCTGCGATCCAGTCAAGCTGGAGATCATCAAGGGCAGCCTGCGCGCGGCCCAGCTCGAGATGGAGACGTTACTCGAGCGCACGGCGGTTTCGCCGGTGATTCGCGAGAAGAAGGACTTCTTCGCTGGATACTTCGATCCGATCGGGCAGCTCATCACCGGGACGAACTTGCCGATCTTCGGTCACATCATCCAACCGATTTTCGAGCACTACCCTGCGGCCGACATGCGCGAGGGCGATCTCTACTGGTACAACGACTGCTATGCGACCGATGGCGGCGTGTCGCACATGCCTGACCAGGTATTTGCTGCACCCGTGTTTTACGAGGGGCGACTGATCGGTTTTTCTCAGACCTGGGCGCACTTCAATGACATCGGCGGCGCCTGGCCGGGTTCGATGTCGCCAACCTCGACTGATATTTTCCAGGAGGGAATCATGATCCCCCCGGTTCGCCTCTATCGCGAGGGGGTTCTTAACGAAGAGATCTACCGGATCTTCCTGCGCAACGGGCGCTTTCCAGAGGAGATGCGCGGAGATAT
>CAZAVT010000431.1:0-2617 GCA_964488395.1 uncultured Burkholderiaceae bacterium
AACGTTCCTGGGCAGTTCGCCATCCAGACCGCGCTGGGTGGCCGGCAGAGCATCGATGAGCTGGTCGCTCCGGGAGGGCGATTGCACAAACAGCGAGAGCTCGCCTGGCGTCTCATCACGCAGATACCGGGCGTCAGCTGCGTTAAGCCGCAGGCCGCGCTTTATCTCTTTCCTCGACTCGACCCGGCGATGTATCCGATCGCGGACGACGAGCGGTTCGCACTCGAGCTTCTCGAGGATCAGCACGTCCTGGTTGTCCAGGGAAGCGGTTTCCACTGGCCGCAAACCGACCACATGCGGTTGGTCTTTTTACCGACCAGCGACGATCTTGAACTCGCAATCAGTCGGATCGCCCGTTTCCTGGACGGCTATCGCCGGAGGTTTGCCTGAGATGACGGGGACTGCGCTTCGAGTCGGGTTGCTGGGCGTCGGTACGGTAGGCGCCGGCACCTTCAAGGTCCTGGCCCGCAATCAGGCCGAGATCATGCGGCGTGCTGGGCGAGCGATCACAATCACCCGGGTGGCCGATCTGGATCAGGATCGTGCACGTGAGCTGGTCGGTGGTGGCGTGGCGGTTAGTCGCGACGCCTTTGACGTCGTTCGCGACCCGGAAATCGATGTGGTCGTCGAGCTGATCGGCGGCTACGGTGTGGCCCGCGACCTCGTGCTCGAGGCCATCGCCCACGGCAAGCACGTGGTCACGGCCAATAAGGCGCTGCTGGCGACCCACGGTAACGACATCTTCGCAGCTGCGTCGCGCGCTGGCGTGATGGTGGCGTTCGAGGCGGCTGTCGCCGGTGGGATCCCGATTATCAAGGCGCTGCGCGAGGGCCTGACCGCGAATCGGATTGAGTGGATCGCTGGCATCATCAATGGCACCACCAATTTCATTCTCTCCGAGATGCGCGATCGGGGGCTGCCATTCAACGAAGTGCTCGCGCAGGCGCAGCGGCTGGGTTACGCGGAGGCTGATCCGACCTTCGATATTGAGGGTGTGGATGCAGCCCACAAGGCCACGATCCTGTCGGCGATTGCTTTTGGGGTGCCGGTGCAGTTCGACCGTTGCCATGTTGAGGGCATCACGGGCCTGCAAAGCGAGGACATCCGATACGCCGAGCAATTGGGCTACCGGATCAAGCTCCTGGGCATCACCCGTCGTCGCGAGCTCCCCGACGGTAGCACCGGCATCGAGCTGCGGGTTCACCCGACCCTGATCCCCGAGCGGCGCCTGATTGCGAGTGTCGAGGGCGCCATGAATGCGGTCTGGGTCAAGGGGGACGCGATCGGACATACGATGTATTACGGCAAGGGCGCGGGCGCCGAGCCAACTGCAAGCGCGGTGGTGGCCGATCTGGTCGACGTCACCCGGATGTTCTCCGCCGACCCTGAGCACCGGGTGCCGCACTTGGCGTTCCAGCCTGAATCGCTCTCGGACGCGCGCATTCTCCCGATGTCGGAGATCGAGACCGCGTGCTACCTTCGTATGCGGGTTGCGGATCGGCCAGGCGTGCTGGCTGATGTGACTCGGATTCTTGCCGATGCCGGTATTTCGATTGACGCAGCGTTGCAGCGCGAGGCGGCTGAAGGCGAGAGCCAGACCGACTTCATTCTCTTGACCCACCTTGCGACCGAGGGTCGGGTCGATGAAGCAATGGCCCGCATTGAGGCCTTGCCGACGGTGCTCTCCAGAGTGATCCGCATCCGCATGGAAGACCTGTCGTGAGGTACGTGTCCACCCGCGGCGGCCTAGCCCCGGCAAGTTTCAGCGAAATCCTGCTCGGTGGACTCGCGCCGGACGGCGGATTGGTGATGCCGGAGTCCTACCCGACGATCGACTCAGCCACCCTTGAGTCCTGGCGCAGTCTCAGCTACGCCGAACTGGCCTACGAAATCCTGCGCCGCTACGCCACCGACATCCCAGAGCCTGAGCTCGCCGAGATGACCCGCTCGGCCTACTGTGCCGAGGTCTTCGGATCCGAGGAGGTCACGCCGCTCAGCCAGATCGATGCCGACCTGCACTTGCTGCACCTGTCCAATGGGCCAACCCTGGCCTTCAAGGATGTCGCGATGCAGCTGCTCGGGCGGCTGTTCGAGTTTACGCTGGCACGCACGCACGCCGAGCTCAACATTCTCGGCGCGACTTCGGGGGATACCGGTAGCGCCGCCGAGTATGCGATGCGTGGTCGGCGCGGTATCAGGGTGTTCATGCTGTCCCCCCACGGGCGGATGAGCGCCTTTCAAGCGGCGCAGATGTACTCACTGCCTGATGCCAATATCTTCAACATCGCCGTCGAAGGCGTCTTCGACGATTGCCAGGATATGGTCAAAGCGGTATCGGCTGACCTGGGTTTCAAACAGCGGTTTGCGATCGGCACGGTCAATTCGATCAATTGGGCCCGTGTGGTGGCGCAGGTCGTGTACTACTTCAAGGCCTGGCTCGTGGTCACGGGCGCCACGGGGGCTCGCCCGGTCTCGTTTACCGTGCCCTCGGGCAACTTTGGGAATGTGCTCGCGGGACACATCGCCCGCTCGATGGGCCTGCCGATCGCTCGGGTGGTCGTGGCGACCAACGAAAATGACGTGCTCGACGAGGTCTTCAGGACCGGCCGCTATCGGG
>CAZAVT010000432.1:0-2606 GCA_964488395.1 uncultured Burkholderiaceae bacterium
CCATGAAGAAAAAAGCCGAAGGACGGAACCAAGTCTGAGCGGACGTGGTGGCCCGGAACCGGCCAGTCGTCAGACGAAGGCGGAAGGATACCCGGATTGGGGCGCAACACAAGTTGAGCGCCTTAGGGAAATCCGGGTGAGTTCAATACCTGTTCGGTTTTGTCGGAAATGAGGCTAAGATCCAGTTTTCAAGACATTTTTATCTGTCAGATGAACGAGACAGTTGATCCTGCCAGCGGCGTCGACGAATCGGCCGATCGGCCGCTGCCAGCGACCTTCGAGCAGGCCGTTGCCGAACTCGAATCGATCGTCCAGGCCATGGAGTCGGGCAACCTGCCCCTTGAGGCCTCGCTCGCCG
The DNA here is from genome assembly GCA_964488395.1 of uncultured Burkholderiaceae bacterium. Lineage (GTDB taxonomy): Bacteria > Pseudomonadota > Gammaproteobacteria > Burkholderiales > Burkholderiaceae_E > SYIM01. Next base: position 359 of record CAZAVT010000432.1, read on the forward strand.
CCTATCGGCGGGGGGCGGCGCTCGCGACCCATTGTCGAGGCCTGCTCGCAGCAGTCCAGCAGCAGGTGAGCGTCCTGGAGGCCGACTTGCTCAAGCCCTTCGACGACGAACCCGGATCGAGCCGATGAGTGCCCTGCCGGCCGAACTCGATTTCGCCCATTGGTCGAGGGCTTGCGCCGAGCGGGTCGAGCGCAGCCTCGACCGCGTCCTGCCACCGGTCACCGAGCCCCCCGCGCGTCTCCATGAGGCCATGCGCTATGCCGTGCTCGGTGGGGGCAAGCGCGTGCGGCCGCTGCTCGTGCACGCTGCCGGTTTGCTGACCGGCGCTCCTGCCGATTCACTGGATCGGGCCGGGTGCGCGGTCGAATTGATCCACGCTTACTCACTGGTTCACGATGACCTGCCCTGCATGGACAATGATGTCCTGCGTCGCGGCAAGCCCACCGTCCATGTCGCTTTTGGCGAAGCGATGGCGATGCTGGTGGGCGATGCGCTACAGGCGCTCGCCTTCGAGGTCCTGGCCAGTGTGCCCGATCAGCGCGCTGGTTCCGGCGCTGCCGCGCGCAGGGTCGGCGACCTGGCGCGTGCCGCTGGATCGATGGGCATGGCGGGGGGGCAAGCGATTGATTTGGCCTCGGTTGGGATCGCGCTCACCCGACCCGAGCTCGAGGCCATGCACCGCCGCAAGACTGGCGCGCTCCTTGCCGTCAGTGTGCGCCTGGGGGCTGCCTGTGGCGACCCGATCGTTGACTTGCGCCGCCAGAAGGCGCTCGAGCGTTTTGCCGACACTGTGGGGCTTGCCTTTCAAGTCGTCGACGATGTCCTCGATGTCGCGGCCGATTCGGTGACCCTGGGAAAGACCGCCGGCAAGGATTCACAAGATAACAAGCCCACCTATGTCTCGTTGATGGGTCTGGGTCCCGCGCGCGCGTTCGCGCGCGAGCTGCATGACGAGGCTCGACAGCATCTGGCGGTCCTGGGTCCCGAGGCCCGGCGGTTGTCCGAGCTCACTGACCTGATCGTGCATCGCTCTCACTGAGGAAAGTCGACCATGTCCAACGCCTCCTCCGCCTGGCCATTGCTCGAGTCGATCGATTCACCGGCCGACCTGCGCCGACTGGACCGTTCACAGTTGCCGCGTCTGGCGGCCGAATTGCGCGAGTTCGTGCTGCGCTCGGTCGCCAGCACGGGCGGCCACCTTTCGTCCAATCTCGGCACGGTCGAGCTGACCCTCGCGATCCACTATGTGTTCAACACGCCGCGTGACCGCCTGGTCTGGGACGTGGGCCACCAGAGCTATCCGCACAAGATCCTCACCGGTCGTCGCTCGCGCATGCCCACCCTGCGCCAATTGGGGGGTCTGTCGGGGTTTCCGAAGCGAAGCGAGAGCGAGTTCGATCAGTTCGGCACCGCTCATTCGTCGACCTCGATTTCAGCCATCCTCGGGATGGCTGCCGCGGCCCGCGCGACTGGCGACAATGTCGGGCCCGAGCGCCGGCGCCATGTCGCGGTGATCGGCGATGGAGCGATGAGCGCGGGTATGGCCTTCGAGGCGCTGAACAATGCTGGGGTGATGCCGGACATCGACATGCTGGTGATCCTCAACGACAACGACATGTCGATTTCGCCGCCAGTCGGTGCGTTGCAGCGGCATCTCGCGCGGCTCCTGTCCGGGCGGTTCTACGCCCGCGCCCGGGATTTCGGCCGGGCCTTCCTCTCGGTCGTTCCCCCCGTGCTTGAGCTCGCCAAACGCTTCGAGGAGCATGCCAAGGGCATGGTGCTGCCCGGCACCATGTTCGAGGAGTTTGGCTTCAACTATGTCGGACCAATCGATGGGCATGATCTCGATGCGCTGCTGTCCACCCTCAGCAACCTGCGCGATCGACGCGGTCCGCAGTTCCTGCATGTGGTGACCAAGAAGGGCAAGGGCTATCGACCAGCCGAGGCTGATCCGATCCTTTACCACGGTCCCGGCAAGTTCAATCCCGACGAAGGCATCCGCAAGTCGAGCACGCCCGCGAAGCCGACCTACACCCAGATCTTTTCCGACTGGGTATGCGACATGGCCGAGGCGGACAGCCGATTGATGGCGATCACTCCGGCGATGCGCGAGGGGTCGGGTCTGGTGGAATTCGAAAAGCGCTTCCCGACACGCTACTTCGATGTGGGCATCGCTGAGCAGCATGCGGTCACCTTCGCCGCAGGTTTCGCCTGCGAGGGACTGAAGCCCGTGGTCGCGATCTACAGC
>CAZAVT010000433.1:0-2602 GCA_964488395.1 uncultured Burkholderiaceae bacterium
AAATTGTAGCGCGTGGCGCCACACGCAGCAAGTGCGGCAGCAATCCGTTGGGGGTCCGAATCCCCGACCCCATCCAAAAAAGGGGGTCGAAAACTGAGCGATTGAGTTGAACAATCTCTTCTGGCCCGCCAGAACCAGTTTTCAAATCCTACTAATCCGGATTTGAAGGCACCTAAAGCCCCGCACCACGCGGGGCTTCGCGTTATGGGTTCCTGACTCGCCGATCAGCGACGACCCCAAAAATCAAACCCCACTTCGTCTCAAAGCCTCCTGACTTTTTGGCGGCGGTCAGGAGGTTGGGATTGGGGTGAAAAGCTCCTGGCTGAATGGTGGGTGTTCGAAAAGGCGGCGGATTATTCGGCTGGCTCGGGCTTCAAAGCGACGGGTAGCGGTCCGAAGTGGACATCGGTACGGCATGAACCTGTGTCTCGTTCAGGCTGAGAGCAGACCGTCAGACTCGGCTACCTTTCCGGCAGAGATCGACCCGCACCGGTCTTGACGGTGAATGAGTTCCTTACTGCGAACCGGCCTCTGGCGCGATTGCCAAGCGCCGCTGGATGTAGTAACGTTACTACATGTTTTTAGCAGTACCTCAGGAGCCTGCTCGTGATGAAGACGATTGTTTCCAGCCGGGAGTTCAATCAAGACGCTGGCGGTGCGAAGCGAGCCGCTAGAAAGGGTCCCGTAATCATCACGGATCGCGGTCGCCCCGCTCATGTGTTATTGAGCTTTGAGGCTTACCAGAAGCTCACCCGGAAGCCGGTAAACATCATCGACCTGCTGGCCATGCCCGGTGTGGCTGATATCCCCTTCGAAGCGCCGCGCATGGGTCCCATCGCCCGGCCCGCCGACCTGGCCTGATGTTCGTCCTCGATACCAACATCGTCTCGGAACTGCGCAAGGCCAAGGCTGGCAAGGCCGATCGGGGTGTCGTGACCTGGGCATCTGGTGTGCCCGCCGACGACCTCTTTGTCTCGGTCATCACGATACTGGAATTGGAAACTGGCGTTTTGCTTGTGCAACGTCGCGATCCCAAGCAAGGCGCTTTGATCAGAGCTTGGTTGGATCACCATGTCTTGCCTGCGTTTTCGGGGCGGGTACTGTCGGTGGATACCGACGTGGCACAGCGATGTGCTGCTCTGCATGTGCCCGACCCGAGGTCCGAGCGAGATGCGCTGATTGCTGCTACGGCGATGGTCCACAACATGACCGTGGTCACTCGCAACGTGGCTGACTTCCAACCTATAGGCGTGCCCTTGCTCAACCCGTGGGATACCGCGCCAAGGCCACGCGGACGCGTAAAACGCTGAGTCCGGCCAAAGGTCATAAGCGGCCGCAGGTTCAAGGTAGGAAAGATGTCGTCTCTCAAAGTGAGGCCAAGGTGGGCTGAACAAGTCCTTTGGCGGTGTTCCGCCTCAAGCGCTTTGCACAACACCAGGGCTTCGAATCCCCAAACCCACCAAAACAGAGGGTCTGAAAACGGAGCAAGTCAGTTGAACAATCTCTTCCGCCCCCCCACCGCTCCAAGGCTCAGGCGTGCGGAAGCTCCGTTTTTCTGGCAACGCTGGCGCGCCAGCGTTGCTCGGCGTCGTCCCAGGCCGCGAGCGCCTGAAGATCGGGAACCCACGCCAGCCCTGACTTTGCATCGGATGAGGCAGCTTCGGGGGTCACCACCACGTCAAGCAACGCCGGAAGGTTTTCCAGGGCCCGTGTGATGGCAGCCGGCAGGTCTTCGACACGGTCGATCCGCTCCGCATGCAGCCCAAAGCCGCGCGCCATGGCGGCATGATCGGCAAACTGCAGCCGGGTGCCCACGACCTTGCCGTGGGTCTGCTGCTGATCTCTCACCTCGATCGCCCAGGATCCGTTGTTGGCCACCACGATCAGTACTGGCGCCCGATGTCGCGCGGCGGTGTCGATCTCCATTGCATTGAAGCCGAAGGCGCCGTCGCCGGTGGCGACGACCACGGTGCGGTCCGGGAGCGCCAGGCTGGCAGCCACGCCAAACGGGGTGCCCACGCCAATGCAGCCCAGCGAGCCCGGGTCGAGATAGGTCGATGCGGGCATGCCGACGCGGGCAAAGCTCAGGAAGTCCCCGCCATCAGCCACCACAACGCTGTTGGCCGGCAGAGCCTCGCGCAGCGCTGCCAACAGCCGGTTCGGGTGCATGCGACCGTCCGTGCCGGCGGGCGCCTGCTGCATCGAGGCGAGCAGCTTCCTGGAACGGACCTCATGCTGGCTGCGGACCTCCTGCGCCCAGACAGGGTCGCACGCCGGTTCGCGATCGCCCGCAGCCGCAAGGATCGCCTCGAGCACTGCATCGACCGAGCCCAGCACCTCGGCCACCCCGCGGCGGTTATCACGCAGTTCGGACAGCGTGTCGGCAATGCGCACAAAACGGGCTTCGCCAAACACCGCCGGAGAGCCATAAGCGAGCTGGAAGTCCAGCTTCCGGCCCAGGGTGACGACCACATCGGCCTCGGTCATCACGGTGCCGCGCATGGCCGCCACCACGGCCGGGTGCGTCTCGGGCACCAAGCCACGGCTCTCGCCGGTGTCCAGGTAGACCGCGCCCAGGGCATCGAGCAGTCGTACCAGCGGC
>CAZAVT010000434.1:0-2597 GCA_964488395.1 uncultured Burkholderiaceae bacterium
AAACCAGACCAGTCCGCGAATCGCCCACATGGTCGAGCGGATCCTGCGGGTCGAGTTCACCGTCACGGCCTCCGAGGCCGAGGCGTTGCTGCTCGAAAGCAACCTGATCAAGACCGGGAGGCCGCGCTACAACATCGTTTTTCGGGACGACAAGAGCTATCCCTACCTCCGATTTTCCGGCCATCGCCACCCGCGGATGTCCTACTACCGCGGCCCGGTCGAACGGCGTCACCGCTATTTCGGCCCTTACCCGAGCGCGTGGGCGGTCAAGGAGAGCATTCAGGTCCTGCAGAAAGTATTTCGTTTGCGCACCTGCGAGGACTCGGTCTATTCGAACCGAACGCGGGCGTGTCTGCTCCATCAGATCAATCGGTGCAGCGCGCCCTGCGTGGGCGAGGTCAGCGATACGGCCTACCAGCGGGACGTCGATTCGGCTGAACGCTTCCTTCGGGGGGGACACCAGCAGGTGATGGGTGAACTCGAACAGGCCATGCTGGCCGCCTCGGACGAATTGCGCTTTGAGGATGCGGCGCTGCTGCGTGATCGGCTGTCGGCGCTTTCAAGGGTGCTCAGCCAGCAGTCCATGGAGACCGGTGCCGATATTGATGCCGATGTCATTGCTGTCGCGGTCAAGGACGGCCGGGCCTGTGTGAACCTCGCGCTGGTACGTGGGGGGCGTCATCTCGGTGACAAGGCCTTCTTCCCGACGGCTGCCTTGGAGGCCGTGGCCGGTGAAGGGGCTGAGCAGGAGGTCGTTGACGCGTTCGTGGTTCAGCACTACGACGCCCTGCCGGTCCCCGCGCTGATCGTGTGCCGCTATCAGCCGTCCGATCCCTTGGTGCGCGATTGGCTGAACGATCGCTCGGGTCAGCCCGTGCAATGGTTGAAGCAGCCCCAGGGCGCGCGTAAGCGCTGGCTGGAGCAGGCAACGACCAACGCGGAGCTGGCCCTGGCCAGGCGCGCGGCGGAGGAAGGTTCTCAGCGCGCTCGCACCCGTGCGTTGGCGGAGCTTTTAGGGCTCGATCAGGATCGAGAACTCGAGGCTTTGCGGATCGAATGCTTCGATATCAGCCACACCCAGGGCGAGGCGACCCAGGCGGCCTGCGTCGTCTACGAGGCTCACGCGTTGCAGCCTTCCCAGTATCGACGTTTCAATGTCGCGGGTATCACTGGCGGGGACGATCCGGCAGCGATGCGTCAGGCTTTGATTCGCCGGTATCGGGGCCTGCAGGAGGCCGTGGAGATCGAGGAAGGGACCTCGCCATCGGAGACCGCCGACAGGCCGGGTGGCGGGCGGGGCGCTGCCCCCCGACTGCCCGATCTTGTCCTGATCGACGGCGGGGATTTGCAGGTGCAGGTGGCGCGGCAGGTCTTCGACGAACTGGGCCTGGACGCCTCGATCCTGACGGGGGTAGCCAAAGGGGAAGGGCGCAAGGTCGGTCTCGAGAAACTGGTCTTTGCCGATGGGCGAGCCGCGATCGAGCCGGGGCGCGACTCGGCGGCCTTGCTGCTGATCGCGCAGATCCGCGACGAGGCTCATCGTTTTGCGATCACGGGTATGCGCGCCCAGAGGGCCAAGGCCCGCAAGCGCTCGAGCCTCGACGACATCGAAGGCATCGGTCCGAAGCGCAGGGCACGATTGCTCGCGCGCTTTGGTGGACTGCGTGGCATCATGGCGGCAAGTGTTGACGATTTAGCGTCAGTGGAGGGGGTGTCCCGCGGTCTCGCCGAAGAGATCTACCGACGGCTCCACTAGAGTTTGGATTCATCCGGCTGCGGCCGTAGGGCGAGCCGTGTCGACAGTCGTGTCCGCCGGTCGGGCGGCGACGGGAAGATTGCTGAAGATGTTTGCCGGTTTGCCCAATGCCCTGACCTGGACTCGCGTCATCGCGATTCCGCTGCTCGTGGGGGTTTTCCATTTGCCCGTGTCGGGCAGCGCCCAGAACGCGACCGCCACGATCCTTTTTGTCGCGGCGGCAATCACTGACTGGCTGGATGGTTGGCTCGCCCGCCGGATGGGACAGACCACGGCCTTTGGCGCGTTCCTTGATCCCGTGGCCGACAAGTTGATCGTCTGTGCGGCGCTGATGATGTTGGTACAGCTCGAGCGCGTTGACGGAGTGATTGCGGCCATCATCGTGGGTCGCGAGATCACCATCTCAGCGTTGCGGGAGTGGATGGCACAGATCGGCGCGCGTGCGAGCGTCGCGGTCCATTCGATCGGCAAGTTCAAGACCATCGCGCAGTTAGTGGCGATCCCGATGCTGCTGGCAGATGTTGACTTGCCGGGAGGTGTTTCCAGTCGATGGACGGGCACCTGGCTGCTGTATATCGCCGCGGTGCTGACGGTCTGGTCCATGGTGTACTACCTTCGCAGGGCCTGGCCCTATCTGAGTGGCGGGTCTCGCTGAACCTCGCGGCTGACGGGCCTGTCGGCCCTCCCGCTCCGTTTGACATAGGGCGCCTTTTCGGGCTATCCTTTCAGTCTTCGTTCGCAGCGGGTATTGTTAGTTTTCCCGTTGGCCGCAGTGCGTAGCGGATGAGCGCGCAGCAGAGGGTTTGCCGCGGGAGTAGCTCAGTTGGTAGAGCGCAACCTT
>CAZAVT010000435.1:0-2563 GCA_964488395.1 uncultured Burkholderiaceae bacterium
GATCACCCCGAGGCCCCACTCGAGCGGGTAGGCCAGCAGCCGCACGGGCAGGGCCAGCAGCCGCCCGTCCAAACCAGCGAGCCGTCGCCCATCCGGTCCGTCTGGGAGACTCTGCTGTCGAACGACCAGGCCTTCGTGCGTCGTCATGGCCTACCGGCAAGCTTGCGTGAGACGCTGGACTGCTGGCATGCCGACCGGGCGCGACTGCGCGATGAAGGCCAGCCCGAATTGCTGGCCTTTGACTCGGTACGCGACGCGGCAAGGCTCTTCTGGCCCGCATGGTCCGACGATGACAAGCGGCGATTCACTCGGCATCTGAAAAGCCACTATGACCTGATCCGCTATCGTTCGCCACCGCAGACCCGGGCGATCGTCGACCGGATGCTCACGAGCGGACAATTGCGAATCATCGCTGGCCGCCTCGCCGACGCTGCGCTGGTTGGTTCCCGCCTGTCGGTCCGGTATATCCCGCGGGAGCAGCGGGGCGCGTCGGCCTCTCCCCGACGGGTAACCCTCGATGTCGACGCGCTGATCAACTGCACGGGCCCGCAGCCCCGGCCCAGCCGATCGGACAATCCGCTGTGGCGCTCACTGATCGCCGAAGGTCTCGCTCGCGATCATCCGGCCGGCCTTGGCATCGATGTGGACGGCGGCTGTCGGATCATCGATGGTTCGGGTCGTCCAGTGGAATGGCTGTTTGCCACCGGTCCAATCACCCTGGGTCAGTTCGGCGAGATATCGGCGGTTCCCCAGATCACCTTTCGGGTCAGGGCCTGGGCGACGGAGTTTGCCGCTGCAAGCGGCGCAGCCTGATCCCGCGATCGAGTGGTTCGGCCGCGTACCGGTGCGCCTCGTGCGGATTCCGACGGGCAGCCGCTGGAATCTGGGTTACAGTCTCGCCCCGGATGGGAGTGAGCATGACAACAGACGTCCTGGTGGTTGGTGGCGGCAATGCCGCCCTATGCGCGGCCTTGATGGCGCTCGAAGCCGGAGCGAGCGTCAGGATCCTCGAGGCCTCGCCGCGCGAATGGCGCGGCGGCAATTCGACCCACACGCGCAACCTGCGCTGCATGCACGATGCGCCGCAGGACGTGCTGGTCGAGGCCTATCCGGAGGAAGAGTTTTGGCAGGATCTTTTGCGGGTGACCGGAGGGCTGACGACCGAGTCTCTCGCCCGGCTTGTGATCCGCTCGTCGGCCACCTGTCGGCCCTGGATGGTCAAGCACGGTGTCCGGTTTCAGCCATCGCTGTCGGGGGCGCTCCACACCGCCCGAACCAACGCCTTTTTCATGGGCGGTGGCAAGGCGCTGATCAATGCCTACTACCGCAGCGCCGAGCGTTTGGGCGCGCGGATCGACTATCAGGCGGAGACCGTCGGTATCGAGCTCGACGGGGACCGGTTCGTGGCGGCACTGGTCGATCATCATCAGCCGGATGGTACTGTCCGGCGCGAGCGCGTAACGGCTCGGGCCTGCGTGCTGGCCTGCGGCGGCTTTGAGTCCGACCGGGAGTGGTTGCGCGAGGCCTGGGGGCGCAACGAGCAGGGTGAATATCCAGCCGATAATTTCCTGATCCGTGGCACTCGCTATAACCGCGGCGTGGTGCTGCGCGATCTGATTCGCCAGGGCGCCGACACGTTGGGCGACCCGACCCAGGCGCACATGGTCGCGATCGACGCTCGGGCGCCGCTTTACGATGGCGGCATCTGCACGCGAATCGATTGCGTCTCCCTCGGCGTGGTGCTGAACCGCGAGGCGCGCCGTTTCCACGACGAGGGCGAGGATTTCTGGCCCAAGCGTTACGCCATCTGGGGGCGCTTGGTCGCCCTCCAGCCGGGCCAGACTGCCTGGTGCGTGATTGACGCCAAGGCGATCGGTCGCTTCATGCCGCCGGTCTTCCCGGGCGTTCGCGCCGAGACCTTGCCAGAGCTCGCGCGGCGCATCGGTCTCGATGAGGCCCAGTTCATGCGCACCCTGAGTGACTTCAACTCGGCCTGTCGGGTCGGCACCTTTGACCACACGGTGCTCGACGACTGTCATACCGAAGGCGTAACGCCTGCGAAAACCCACTGGGCAAGGCCGATCGACACTGCGCCCTTCTTTGGCTACCCGCTGGCGCCCGGCGTCACCTTCACCTATCTGGGCCTGCGAAGCGATCACACAACCGCGGTGCGGTTCGGCGGGCAGCCCAGTGCCAATCTGTTTTCTGCAGGGGAAATCATGGCGGGCAACGTTCTCGGCAAGGGCTATACCGCCGGGGTGGGCATGAGCATTGGCACGGCCTTTGGTCGCATCGCCGGCCATCACGCGGCTGCTGCAGCGCTAGGGTTCGAGCCGGTCGATTCCTGGGTGCTCGCTGATCGTGGAGAGGTCGAACATGCAAACGCTTGAGAGCCTGACCCGCGAGGCCCGACAGCTCGCCGAGGGGGGCGCGGCAGCGCCCGTGCAGTTCCTGTCCCTGGGCGGGCTCAGCGGACCTGCAGCCGAGAGTGCGGCCGAGCGCGAGGTCGCTCGCCAGATGGTCATCTGCAATGCCTGCCGATACTGTGAGGGTTTCTGCGCAG
>CAZAVT010000436.1:0-2533 GCA_964488395.1 uncultured Burkholderiaceae bacterium
GGGGACTGTCGATTTGATAACCATGATGGCATTGGGATTAATCGCCATGACATCGCGGATTACGACTTCAATGGATTTGGTATTGAAGTAATTGGTTTCAGGGTCGTAGTCGGTGGGGGTAGCGATGATGACGTAGTTCGCCCCTTCGTATGCATCTTTCTTATTCAGCGTCGCGCGGAAGTTCAAAGATTTGTTTTTGAGGTATCCCTCAAGTTCTTTGTCTTCGATAGGCGATTCTTTACGGTTGATCTTCTCAACCTTCTCGGGACCGATATCCCGAGCAACGACTTCATGGTGCTGCGAGAGCAGCACACCGTCGGACAAACCTACGTAGCCGGTACCGGCAATGGCGATTTTCATGCAAACGCCCTGAAAATTCTCGATATTACCTTGCGAGTGTTTCAGCATTGTGTCGCTGCAGCATGACCCACCGGAATAGCCGAAGGCGATGCCCACAAAAGATGACAGCGTAGGCACAGTCTTCGTGAGCTTGACCGTGGCCGCACCAATGGACTGGTTGCACCTCTACGGCCGACCCGCCAAGATGGCACCTTCATCCGACCCTTCACCATCGATCAAGAGGCCTCGAATGACCAGTGTTCTGATCCGGCGGATCCACACGCTGTCGACCCAGAGCGACTCAAGGCAAGAGTGGAGGGATGCTGCAGTCTTTGTCAGGGATGGATTGATCGAGTGGCTCGGCCGAGATGCAGACTTACCCCCTGAGATTCAAGACGCCGACGACGTCATCGACGGACGCGGATTGTTGGTGGTTCCAGGCTTGATCAATACGCACCACCACATGTCTCAATCGCTCACAAGGGCGATTCCCTCGGTGCAAAACTCAGAATTGTTCAGCTGGCTTCGGGGGCTCTACCCGATCTGGTCAGGCCTGACTCCAGAGATGGTGCACGTCAGCACCCAGGTCGCGATGGCCGAACTGCTCCTGTCGGGTGCAACGACCAGCAGCGATCACCTCTACCTTTACCCCAACGGCGTGCAGCTCGACCATAGCATCGAGGCGGCTCGGGAGATCGGGATGCGCTTTGTCGCCACACGCGGCAGCATGAGCGTGGGTCAATCTCAAGGCGGCCTCCCCCCCGACCGGCTCGTTGAGCGGGAGGACGACATCCTGCGCGACACCCAGCGACTGATCGAGACTTATCACGACCCGCGACCCGGAGCGATGACCCAGGTGGCGGTTGCGCCCTGCTCGCCGTTTAGCGTGAGCCGCGATTTGATGAAGCAATCGGCGGAGCTCGCGCGCCATTACAAGGTCCGGCTTCACACACACCTGGCCGAGAACGACCATGATGTGGCCTACAGCCTCGAGAAGTTCAACTGCAGCCCGGCGCAGTATGCGCAGGCGCTCGGATGGGTCGGCGAGGACGTTTGGCATGCCCATTGCGTAAAGCTGGACGACGAGGGCATCAGCCTTTTCGCCGCTACGCGCACCGGCGTCGCGCACTGTCCCTGCAGCAACATGAGACTCGCCAGTGGCATCGCACCCATCTGCCGCATGCTCACAGCGGGAGTACCCGTGGGGCTGGGCGTGGATGGCAGCGCCAGTAACGATGCAGGGCAGATGGTCAACGAGGCTCGTCAGGCGATGCTGCTCGCACGGCTTCGCAAGTCCCTCGAGCCGGCGCATACCGAGAACGGGAGGACCGTCTTCGGCTGCGATACCGCCCCGCTGGAAATGACCGCCCGCGACGCCTTGCGCCTCGCCACGCGAGGGGGCGCGCAGGTGCTGGGACGCGCGCACGACATCGGTCAGATCTCGGTGGGCTATGCGGCCGACCTGGCGATGTTCGACATCAACAGCCTCGCGATGGCGGGCGGTGCGGTCCATGACGCGGTGGGGAGCCTGCTACTTTGCGCGAGCAGCCTGGCCCGTCACACCATGGTGAATGGGCGCCTCGTCGTCCGTGACGGACAGCTCACGACGGTCGATCTGGGCTCGCTTGTCGAGCGTCACAACCGGCTGGCGACCGAGCTGGTCGAGCGCGCGCGTAGCGCCTGAGGTTGATGCCTAGCCCGAGGGGCTTGCCCCGTTCGACCCTAACCTGATGAGATTGACGGAGAAGGCCCATGTCCAGCCAGGAGTCGTTTGAAGCGTTTAAGGCCCATAAGCTGCGCGAGGGATTTGACGAGGTATTGGTGCGCGAGTGGGGCCCCAGTTTTGCCAATGAGACCCACGATCATCCTTTTGACACCGAAGCGCTCGTGATCGAAGGCGAATTCTGGCTGACGGTCCGCGGCCAGAGCTTGCACTACCGAGCGGGTGATACCTTCAAGGTCGCACGTGGCGTCCCACATTCGGAACGCTACGGGGCGCAGGGCGCCGTCTTCTGGGCGGCGCGCAAAAACTGAGCATCCACGCTTGTCACTGGTCGGCGTGCTGGATGGATAACCCTGCCTGACGCCCGCCGCTGCGGGATGCTCGTCGTTCTGCGCGACGCTGACGACGTCGCAAGCGAAGCGGAGACTTCCAAGCAACGTATATTTGTCCCAAGTGGGGCCGCGGCCGGAG
>CAZAVT010000437.1:0-2519 GCA_964488395.1 uncultured Burkholderiaceae bacterium
ATCCGCAAGGCGTGGCCGGCCGTGCTGGCCAATGACGATGTGAGTCTCGAATTGGCGCCCGGCGAGATCCACGCGATTCTCGGCGAGAACGGCGCTGGCAAGTCGACACTCGTCAAGATCATCTATGGGGTGATCCAGGCCGACGAGGGGCAGATCCTCTGGGAGGGCCGACCGGTGCGCATCGCCAGCCCGGCCGCCGCGCGCGCGCTGGGCATCGGCATGGTGTTCCAGCATTTTTCGCTGTTCGAGACGCTGACGGTCACCGAGAACATCGCGATCGGCCTGGGTGAACGCACTGCCCTCGCTCGACTGGCCGAGCGGATCGTTGAAACCTCCCGCCGGTTCGGGCTCGAGGTCGATCCGCGCCGCCACATTCACGAGTTGTCCGTGGGCGAACGACAGCGGGTCGAGATCGTGCGGTGCCTCCTGCAGTCGCCACGCCTGCTGATCATGGATGAGCCGACGTCGGTGCTGCCGCCGCAGCTGGTGGCGCCGCTTTTCGAGACCTTGCGGCGGATCGCGGCCGAGGGCTGCACCGTGCTCTACATTAGCCACAAGCTCGAGGAGATCCGCTCACTGTGCGATCGGGCCACCGTGATGCGCGCCGGGCGGGTCGTCGCGAGCTGCCGGCCGGCACAGACCAGCACGCGCGAGCTCGCCGAGATGATGATCGGGCGCGAGCTTCCGGCGATCCACCGCAGCGCGCGCCCCGCAGACGCCGCAGTCCTCCTGCGGGTGCGTTCGCTCACCCTGCCCGCTGCCCATCGCTATGGCACACGACTCGAGGCCATCGACCTCGAGGTGCATGGAGCTGAGATTGTTGGCATCGCGGGCATTTCCGGTAACGGCCAGCGCGAGCTCCTCGACGCCCTTTCGGGCGAGACCCTGGCCACGAGGCCCGAATCGATCGAGCTCTGCGGTCAGTCCGTCGGCCGCATGGGTGCTGGGCGTCGTCGAGCCCTTGGGCTGGCGACCGTGGTCGAGGAGCGGCTCGGACGGGGCGCCGTGCCGGCCCTGTCGCTCATGCGAAACGCCCTGCTCACCGCGGACCGCCATGCGCTCGTTCGCACCGGCCTGATCGACAGCCGGGCGCTTCGTGAGTTCACGCGCCGGTGCATTGATCGGTTCTCGGTGCGCTGCGCGGGTCCCGAGGCGACCGCCGGCTCGCTCTCGGGAGGCAACCTGCAGCGTTTCATCGTGGGGCGGGAACTGCTGCAGTCGCCCCAGGTGCTGCTGATCGCGCAGCCCACCTGGGGCGTGGACGTGGGCGCCGCCGCCTTCATCCGCCAGTCGCTGCTCGACCTGCGCGACCGGGGCGCTGCCGTCGTGGTGATCTCCGACGACCTCGACGAGCTGCTGGAGATCTCGGACCGTATCGCGGTGCTCGCAGGAGGACGGCTCGCGCCCGCGCGGGCCGTTGCCGAACGCAGCGCCGCCGAGCTCGGCCTTCTCATGGCGGGGGTCTGAATGCCCATGCGGCTTCGCCTGGAGCGCCGCGCCGAGACCTCGCAGCTGATGCGGGTGGCCTCGCCCCTGATAGCGGCGCTGCTCACGGCGTTGGCCGGGCTGCTGCTCTTCAGCGCGCTCGGCAAGGACCCCCTTGTTGCGTTCCGGGTGTTCTTCCTCAATCCGATCAAAGACCTCTATGGGCTGAGCGAGCTGCTCCTGAAAGCCACACCGCTTGCGCTGATCGCGGTCGGACTCGCCGTCGGCTTTCGCGCCAATGTCTGGAACATCGGCGCCGAGGGCCAATACATCCTGGGGGCGATTGCCGGTAGCGGAGTTGCGCTGGCGTTCGACAAGCGCCTGCCGGCGGAGCTCCTCTTACCCGCGATGTTCATGGCCGGCGCGCTCGGCGGGATGGCCTGGGCCGCGATCCCGGCCTTCTTGCGAACCCGCTTCAATGCCAATGAGATCCTGGTGTCCCTCATGCTGGTCTATGTGGCGCAACTGCTGGTGTCATGGTTGGTTCATGGCCCCTGGAAAGACCCCATGGGCTTCAATTTTCCACAGACCCGGATGTTCGAGCCGTCCGCAGTCCTGCCGATCCTGGTCGAGGGCACGCGGATGACTCATGCCTTTCCGCTGGCCGTGGTGGCGCTCGCCGCGGGCCACGTACTCCTCAACCGCAGCTTCATCGGTTATCAACTACAGGTGGTCGGCCAGGCGCCGCAGGCGGCCCTCCACGCCGGCTTTTCGATTCCACGCGCGATCTGGATCGGGATGCTGGCGGGCGGTGCCATGGCGGGCGTTGCAGGGCTCGCCGAAGTCGCAGGGCCGATGGGTCAGCTCACCGAGCACGTCGCCAACCACTATGGTTTTGCGGCGATCATCGTCGCGTTCCTGGGCCGGCTGCACCCGCTCGGCATCCTGCTCGCGAGCCTGCTGATGGCACTGATGTACCTCGGGGGTGAACAGGCCCAGCAATACCTCGGGCTGCCCGCCGCTGTGGCCAAGGTCTTTCAGGGGCTGCTGCTCTTTTTCCTCTTGGGCACCGACGTGCTGGCGCAGTACCGGCT
>CAZAVT010000438.1:0-2477 GCA_964488395.1 uncultured Burkholderiaceae bacterium
CTCAACCGTTGAATCCGCGACCGGCTTCGGCCAGGCGGGCAAGCAGGGGGGCGGGGGTCCAGAAGGTCGGGTCGCCGTGGGGATTGGCGCCAAACTCGCGCATTTTCCAGATCACGTTGTAGAGCCCATACTGGTCCGCGTAAAGCATCGGCCCGCCGCGAAAGAGAGGAAAGCCATAGCCCGTGAGGTAGACCATGTCGATGTCCGACGCGCGAAGCGCGATGCCCTCTTCGAGGATCCTCGCCCCCTCGTTGACGAGTGCAAAGACCAGGCGATGGACGATCTCGTCGTCGCTCAGCTTGCGGGGCTTGATGCCCATTGCCTGGCGGTGCTCCGCGATGAGTTGATCGACGACTGGATCCGGCAGCGCGTCGCGCTTTCCAGCCTCGTAACGGTAAAAACCGGCACCGGTCTTCTGTCCGAAACGCCCCAGTTCGCAAATGCGGTCGGCAACCTTGGGGTAAATCATGTCCGGGCGCTCGAGATAGCGACGCTTGCGGATGTACCAGCCGACATCGTTGCCCGCCAGATCGCTCATTCTGAAGGGGCCCATGGCAAACCCAAAGCGCTCGATGGCCCGGTCGACCTGCTGGGGCGAGGCGCCCTCCTCCAACATGAAGCCGGCCTGGCGGATGTATTGCTCGACCATGCGGTTGCCGATGAAGCCATCGCAGACGCCCGAGACCACCCCCGTCTTCTTCAGCTTCTTCGAGAGTTTCATCGTGGTCGCCAGCACCTCGGGCGCGGTGCGCTTGCCGCGCACGATCTCGAGCAGCTTCATCACATTGGCGGGGCTGAAGAAGTGCGTGCCGATCACATCCTGCGGGCGCGCCGTGAATGCGGCGATGCGGTCAACGTCCAGTGTCGAGGTATTGCTGGCAAGGATCGCGCCAGGCTTCATGACCTGATCGAGGGTACGGAAGACCTGCTCCTTGACCGCCATGTCCTCGAACACCGCTTCGATCACGATATCGGCCTGGGCTAGATCCTCATAGGCAAGGGTCGGCCGCACGAGTGCCATCCGGCGCTCCACCTCGTCCGCACTCATCCTGCCTTTGCGGGCAGAGTTCTCGTAGTTGCGCCTGATCGTGGCGAGGCCCCGCTCGAGCGCGTCCGCTTTCACTTCGAGTAACGCGACGGGAATCCCGGCATTGGCGAAATTCATCGCGATGCCACCGCCCATCGTACCGGCACCGATCACGGCTGCCAGCCGGATATCCCGGACAGGTGTTGAGTCAGGGACATCGGGGATCTTGCTCGCGGCCCGCTCACCGAAGAAGGCGTGCCGGAGTGCCCGGGATTCCGGCGTCTGGACCAGCTCGAGAAACAGCTTGCGCTCGACGGCGAGGCCTTCGTCGAATGATTTGCCCAGTGCCGCCGCGAGCGCATCGACGCAGGCGATCGGCGCCGGGTAGTCCTTGGCAACCGCCTGCGCGGTGTTACGGGCGAATTTCAGGAAAGCCTCTCCATCCTCGTGCGTGAGGGGTAGGTCACGGACGCGCGGGCGCGCCGAGCCAGCGGCAACAACCTCGCGGGCGAAGGCCAGGGCACCGCTCATCAAATCGCCGTCGATCAGCCGGTCGAAAAGCTTTGTCGAGGCGAGCTTCTCCGACAGGACCGTCGTGCCGCTCACGATCATGTTGAGCGCGGCCTCGAGCCCCACCAATCGCGGCAGGCGTTGCGTGCCACCCGCACCGGGCAGGATGCCGAGCTTGACTTCGGGGAGCGCGATCTGTGCTCCGGCTACGGCCACCCGGTAATGACAGCCCAGTGCGAGCTCGAGTCCGCCCCCCATCGCAACGGAATGGATGGCTGCGATGACGGGCTTGGTCGCCGACTCGATGATCCGGATCACTGAGCCGAGTGCGGGCTCGGCGGTCGCTGCGGGCGTATTGAACTCGCGGATGTCCGCACCGCCCGAAAAAGCCTTGCCGCCGCCCGTAATGACGATCGCCTGGACCACTGGGTCTGCGCTTGCTTGGGCAATGGCCTCGCACAATCCCCGGCGCAGGGCGTAACCCAGACCGTTGACCGGCGGGTTGTTCATCGTGATCACGGCAACCTGGCCGTGAACCTGGTAGTCAGTCGGGTTCATCGCGTTCCTTGCAATGGATCGTTCACGGAGACGGTCTGTTGCTGCACGCCTGGCATCGCGCCCAGCGAGCGGTCGGGTCGAGGGGCCATGGGCTATGCGCTGGGCAATCGATAGCCGGAGAACTGCTCGCGCAGCCGCGTCTTGAGGATCTTGCCGGTCGCGCCCAGAGGTAACGCATCGACGAACTGCACATCATCCGGAATCCACCACTTCGCAACCCGGCCTTCGTAGAAGGCGATCAGTTCGTCTCGCGTCACTTCAGTCCCGGGTTTGCGCACCACGACGAGGAGAGGTCGCTCGTCCCACTTCGGATGGGCGACCCCTATGACCGCCGCATTGGCGACCGATGGATGAGCCATCGCGAGGTTTTCGAGATCAATCG
>CAZAVT010000439.1:0-1093 GCA_964488395.1 uncultured Burkholderiaceae bacterium
CACGGCTGATGAAGAACCCGGCCGAGACCATCAGCATGATGCACACGCCGGACGGCACAAACCAGTAGTAGGCCCCGCGTGACAGGGCCTGCGAGACAAAGGCATCCTGGAGCATGAAGCCCCATGACACCGTGTCACTCGGGCCAAAGCCCAAAAAGCTGATACTCGCCTCGGTAAAGATCGCCCAGCCCACCACGATCGATCCGTAGAGAAACGAAATCGGCAGCACATTAGGGGCGATGTGGGTGAACAGAATGCTCAGGTCGCTCGCGCCACTAACCTTCGCCGCTTCGACATAGCTACGCTCGCGCAGGCTGAGCACCTGGCTGCGGACGATCCGGCCCGTGTTGGGCCAAAGCAGCGCGCTCACCCCGATCACCACGTTCCAGACATTGGGCTTCAGAAAGGCGGCCAGCACGATGATGAACGGCAGAAAGGGAATCGACAGGGCAATGTCGCCGATGCGCATCAGCGCGCTGTCGACCCAGCCGCCAAAGTAGCCGGAAAAGAGTCCGACCAGTGTGCCGACGACCACCACCACCAGTGCCGCGCTCAGCCCCACCATGAGCGCGCTGCGCGCGCCGTAGACCAGTTGCGAGAACACGTCCCGACCCAGGTTGGTCGTGCCGAGCCAGTAGGTCGGACCGGGGTCCTGGTTCATGGCCACATTACCGTTGGGCAGGAACAGGATCTCCATGGGATCGTGCGGCGCGATGACATCGGCAAGCACCGCAGTCAAGGCGAAGATCAGGTAGATGGTGATGCCGGCCAAGGCGAAGGGGTCCCTGCCGGTGATGCGCAGCATTCGGCCGAGGAGTCCGGTGGGCGTGTCAGTGGCGGCGGCCATGGGAGACCCGGGGATCGAGAAGGGTATAAAGCAAATCAGCGAGCAGATTCATCGCGATCAGCGCCACCGAAACCAGGAGAAAAGCGCCCTGTGCCAACGGGTAGTCGCTCGAGGACACTGCCTGGACCAGGATGCGCCCCAGGCCCGGCCAGGAAAAAACCGTTTCGATCACGACATTGCCACCGACCAGCTGGCCCATGCTGAGCGCAAAGGCGGTGGCAACCGGCAACATGGCATTGCGGGCCG
>CAZAVT010000439.1:1103-2477 GCA_964488395.1 uncultured Burkholderiaceae bacterium
GGCCGCGTGGTTGAGCACAATACGGCGCGTGGCAAGACCCTTCATCCGCGCCATCGTCACGTATTCCTCGTGCAGTACGTCGAGCATGGTCGAGCGCATCAGAAGAAGAGGCAGTCCCTGCAGGTAAAGTGCGAGCGTCAGCACCGGTAATGCGAGGTGGTGCCAGAAATCGGCTGACATCAGACGCTGCCACTCGCTCTCGTACATGGCACCAGGGCTGGCCGCGCCACCCGAGGGGAACCAGCCCAAGTTGAAGGCAAAGAGCGCGAGCAGAATCATGCCCACCCAGAACTCCGGAGCCGCACGCGTGCCCAGCACAATCGGTATCGCGATGCCTTCGGCGACGCTGCCACGTTTCCAGGCCAGGTAGGCGCCCGCCACGATGCCGAACGCGTAGGCCACCACCAGCCCGCCCAGTGTCAGGATGAGAGTATTCGGCAGGGCTGCCACGACAATGTCCCAGACGGGCTCCTTCATGAAGAAGGAGGTGCCTAGCTGACCCCGACAAAGATTCAGCAGGTAGAGCAGGTATTGCTCGGGCAGTGAGCGGTCGAGCCCGAATTGCGCCCGGATGGATTGCCGGGACTCCTCGGACAAGGCTTCGCTGATGTAGGCCGCCATGGGGTCGCCTGGCATCAGCCTGAACATCAGGAACATCAAGGTGACGACGGCCCACAGCACAAAGAGGCTGTGCAGCAATCGCATCAGGAAGAAGCGCATCGATCGGTCCGGTCCCGCAGCCGGCACGAGGCCGGCCGCGGCGTCAGCCCTGCCCGTGCTCGATCAGTTGGGCTGCAACGTTTCCTTCACGCCATCGGGATAGGTGAGCCTGCCGCCCACGACCTTGTAGCCCGCTTTCTCGAGGATCTCGCGGGCCACCGACAGCCCGGTCTTCATCTTGGTGATCTCGGGGTCGTGCCAGAACTGCAGCGCCGGCGAGACATGTGAATTGGCGGCCACCGCGTAACCTTTCCAGGCCGTCTGGACCAGCATGTTGCGATCGACGGCCAGCGAAAGGGCCCGTCGGAAATTGACGTCATTGAAGGGTGGCCGCCGCAAATTGAACGCCGCGTATTCGAAACCGATATCCACCTCGGAGCGCAGCACCAGTTGCGGCGCATCCTTGGCGAGCTTCTCGAGGACTTCGGGCGCACCACCATAGTCGGCGAGGAAGTTGATCTCATTACGGCGGAACATGCCCAGAGTCGCCTCCGGATTGGGCACGATACGCAGCACCCAGCGGTCCATCTTTGGCGCAGCGAAGTGACCATCGAAGCGATCCAATACGATCTCCTCCTGGCCACGATTACGCACCATCTTGAAGGGACCCGAGCCGACCGGCGGCGGATTCGGGATCGACTCGGCGTTCTCGGG
>CAZAVT010000440.1:0-2476 GCA_964488395.1 uncultured Burkholderiaceae bacterium
GCTACTGGGTCCGCGAGCGCGGTGCGATGAGCCTGGAGGAAGGGATCCACCAGCTGACGGGTAAGCCCGCAGCCGTTTTCGGCCTGACCGATCGCGGGCGCATCGGCGTGGGGCTGCCCGCTGACGTGGTGGTTCTTGATCCAGCCCAGGTAGGCGCTGGTCCGCTCGAGCGGGTTCATGACCTGCCGGCAGGCGAAGACCGGCTGATCAGCCGGGCCCGCGGGATCGAGGCAGTGATCGTCAATGGCGTACGGCTGCCGCCGCCAGGCGAGCCCCCGACTCGTGGTTCAGGGCGACTGCTTAGGCAGCGGCGCTAGGCCTGGTCTCGTCTCGGTGAGACGCTTGCGTACATCGAGTCCCACGCCCTTATTGACGAATTGGGTGGTCGCAACCTTGCCGAGGTCGACCTGTCCGGGCTTGTAGAGACCCGCCTTGACCATCTTGTCGTAGAAGGACCGAATGCGCTCCTCGTCCATGGCGCCGATGCCTCGGGTCAACGCATCGCCACTGTCGACGATCCCGAGGTCCCTCATGAGCTTTACCGAGGCCTCGATGTACTCCTCACTCATGTCCGGATTGTCCTTTCGAATGAGGGCATTGGCAGCCGATCTATTGCCATACAGGTAGTTGTACCAGCCGATAATGCTCGCCTCCATGAAGCGGCGCACGAGATCGGGTTTTTCCCGGACGAGCTGGGTCCGGGTCTCGACGGTGGTGGAATAGGTGTTGAAGCCCTGGTCCGCGAGGAGGTGGACGACCGGACCGAAGCCTGCCTGCATCTTCACGTTGATGGGCTCTGCGATCGAATACGCCTGCTGCACGGATCGTTTGTCCGCCAGAAAGGGCCCGAGGTTGAAGGTGTAGGGCTTCAGTTGTTCGTCCCGGAAGCCGTGCTCCGCCTTCATCCACTGCCAGAAGCTGAATTGTCCGTCCTTGGCGATCAGCACCGTATTAGCCTTTCGGACGTCCTCCCAGCGATCGTAGCCCTGGCCTGGGTGGGCGATGATCGCCTGTGGGTCCTTCTGAAAGATCGCTCCGACCACGATGACGGGTACGTTGTTCTTGATCTGGTCGAAGGTCTGCAGCAGGTTGCCGGTCATCAGAAAGTCGAGTCGACCGATCGGCAGCATCGGTCGATTATTCACTTGGGGTCCGCCCTGCATGATCTCGACGTCAAGACCGTAGCGCTGGTAGGTGCCATCAACCACGGCCTGATAGAAGCCACCGTGCGCCGCCTGGGCTCGCCAGTTGGTTCCGAAGACGACTTTTTCCTGGGCTAACGCCGGGGTGAGAGCGAGCGCTGCGGCCATGAAGCTCAAGACGCGGCGCGTCATCGAGAAGGCTTGGGTCATCAGAGTGCTCCTGGTGGATCGACGGGTGTGGGAAAACGCGCCATGCACTGGGTCCGGCTGCAGGGCTTGGCGGACTCGAGAGCAGGCAGAGCCGGCAAAGGCACCCCTGTCAGCGTTCCTGCTTCATTTCGCTCTCGTGCCAATGGCCAAGCAGCGCCCGCGCCAGGGCCGCGAACAGGACGAAGATCACGATGCCCAGCAGTGATACCAGTAGCAGGGCTGCGAACATCATCGGAATCTCGGTCCGAAACATTGATTCGAGGATCCGGGAGGCCAGACCCGTGTTGCGGCCTGCCGAACCTGCGGTGAACTCCGCGACCACCGCGCCGATCAGCGCGAGTCCGCCCGCGATCTTGAGCCCGCCCAGGAAATAGGGCAGAGCACTTGGTATGAGCAGAAATCGGAACCGCTGCCAGGCCGTGGCTTCGTAGAGCGTATACAGATCTCGCAAGTTGCTGTCCGCACTCTTCAACCCGATGACGGTATTGGACAGGATCGGGAAGAACGCCACGATCCATGCGCAGATCAGCAGCGCCATCATGGTGCTGTCGACATAGATCAGGATCAGTGGTGCGATCGCCACGATCGGGGTGACCTGCAAGACCACGGCGATCGGAAACAGGCTGATCTCGACCCAGCGTGACAGCGCAAACGCCATGGCGAGCAGGACGCCTCCGACCACGGCCGCAAGGAGTGCGATCAGCGTGAGCTTGATGGTGAACCAAAGAGCCGGTGCGAGTGAGCCCCAGTTGTTCACGAGCGTTTTCAGGACCAGCGAGGGCGCGGGAAGAATGTAATGTGGGATCTCGTTGACCCGAACCATCACTTCCCAGGTGCAGCCCAAGAGGGTCACGATCAGCGCTGGCAGGAGGATACGCAGCAGCGCATCGCGCTGGGCCCGCCGCTCGACGGCGGGAAGGCTCGCGCGATCGTCGATCGAACGGGATGGCTGGGACATCGTCGGGCTCAATGATCCAAGGGCGCGTCATCGAGTGTGGCTCGCAGGAGCGACTGAACCCGGAGGACTTCTGCGCTGTAACGTTCGGAGAGTTGATATTCCGTGGGGTGGCGCGGATAGGGCTCGTCGATCAGGAGATCGGCGACGACCCGACCCGGTCGGGCGG
>CAZAVT010000441.1:0-2001 GCA_964488395.1 uncultured Burkholderiaceae bacterium
CGCATCACCTTGGGGGAGCGGGTATGCGAAGGGCCGCTTGTTACGCAACTCGGCGCCCGTCACCATGCCCAGTGCATTGTGGGTCTTCACCAGCGTCGCTCCCTCGACGTTGCTGGTGATCGTCGCCTGTGCCCGTCCGGCGAGAACCTCCTGGAAGCCCGTCGCGGGCTTTTCGATCGAGCGCACGGTTGCTTTCGGGAAGTGCGCGCGAGCCTGCTCCTCGAAGACCGTCCCCATCAGGACCGCGACCACGACGCCAGGCTGGTTGAGGTCTGACCAGCTCTTGAACTTGCCAGCGTCGGCCTTGCGAACCAGCGGCACAGTGCCCGCCTCGGTGTAGGGGTCAGAGAATGCAACGGTCTTGGCCCGGGAGATGTCAAACCGGTTGGCGGTGATCCCAGCGACGATCGTGGCCCACTCGGCATGAACCCACTCGATCTTGACGCCCATGTCCTTGGCGAGCATTTCCATGGCTTCGATATCAAAACCGCGATAGCTGTTGGTGGCTGGGTCGCGGATCGACATCGGGTTGAAGTCTCCGGTGGTGCCGACGCGGATCGTGCCGCGCTCGAGGATGGTCTGAAGCCGGGACTTGGTCTGGGCGACCGAGGGTTCGGCGAGCAATGTCGCCCCCAGGGCGAGCAAACAGGCGAGCATTCGGAAGAGTTTCATCGCGGACCTCTTGGACAAGTTGGAAGGGAGGGGCTCGATCGATTTGATGGTATCAGCTTTGTTTCGGACGACCGCCCTTTGTCCGTATCATCCGTAGCTCTGGTAAAGCGAGCGAAGGGATCAAGGACTTGCGGCATTCGGTGATCAATATCATCCGGGCGGCGTTGGGCAGCCACCAGCGCTGGCCGCGAGCCTGGCGGCGAGCGGAGCCCCAGCCCTCCTACGATGCGGTGTTGGTTGGTGGTGGTGGCCACGGCCTCGCCAGCGCCTGGCATCTTGCCCGCGACCACGGTCTCAGGGTCGCTGTGATCGAACGCAACTGGATCGGTGGGGGCAATACCGGCCGCAACACCACAGTGATCCGCTCCAATTACCTCCGCGAGCCCGGGATCCGCTTCCAGGACGAGAGTCTGAAGCTCTGGGAGACACTGTCAGCGCGGTTGGACTTCAACCTGATGGTGAGTCCGCGCGGACAGGTGGAGTTGATTCATACCTGGGGCAAGTGGCGTGACTCGCGCCGCCGGCTGCACGCCATGCGCTTGGTCGGCGCTGATTACGCGCTGCTCGATCGTGAGCAGGTGCTCGAACTCGTGCCGCTCTTGTCGCGTGAGCCATCGCCGAGGTTGCCCCTCTTGGGCGGCGCCTGGCAGGGCCGTGCAGGCACGGTCCGCCACGATGCAGTGGCCTGGGGTTACGCCCGTGCGGCGAGCTCGGCCGGGGTCGACCTGATCGAGGACTGCGCGCTGACCGGCATTCGGTTGGAACGGGGCCGCGTTGCCGCGATCGAGACCTCCCGTGGCACGATTCGAACGCCGCGCCTGGGGCTGGCGGTCGCGGGTCAGACCAGCCGCCTGGCGGCACTGGCCGGTCTGCGTTTGCCGCTCGAGACGGTTAACCTGCAGGCCTTTGTCTCTGAACCGCTCAAGCCAATGCTCGATGTGATCGTGACCTGTCCAGCGCTTGCGGTCTATCTGAGCCAGTCCGACAAGGGTGAACTGGTGATCGGTGGTGGCGCAGATGGCCATGTTTCCTTTGGCCAGAGAGGACAGCCCCATGTGCTCCTCGACATTGTGGCCTCGTTGGTCGAACTGTTCCCGCTGTTGCGACGGGTCAAGCTGATGCGGCAGTGGTCGGGCGCGATCGATCTCTCCCCCGACACCAGTCCGATCATTTCCGGCACCTCCGTCGAGGGACTGTTCGTCAGTGCTGGCTGGGGCTCTGGCGGCTTCAAGTCGATCCCGGTGGGTGGCCGCAGCTTCGCGACCCTGATCGCCACCGGCACGGCCGATGCCTGGGCCAAGCCCTTTTCGCTTGAGCGTTTCGAGGTCG
>CAZAVT010000441.1:2011-2463 GCA_964488395.1 uncultured Burkholderiaceae bacterium
CGGCCGATCTTCGAAACTGCCAGCGCGTCCAACCGATTCTGATCGAATGAGGATCCTCTGTCCCTGGTGTGGCGAGCGTTCCGATGCGGAGTTTCGGTCTGCGGGCGAGGCGGCGCAGCGACCGACCGATCCGGCAGCTCTGGACGATCGGCAATGGGCCCAATACCTCTACGGGCGGGACAATCGGCCCGGAAATACCCGCGAACTCTGGTGGCACTGGGCGGGTTGTCGGCAATGGTTATTGCTCGAGCGCGAGACGCTGTCGCACCGGATTCTGAGGGTTGGGTCGGCGGCGGTCCAGCCGCGCGAATCGGAGCAATCGACGAACGGGGTACCCCCGCGGGCTCCGCAGGGAAACGGGGACTCATGAGCGGATTTCGCTTACCGGAGGGGGGCTCGGCCATCGATCGCCTCCGACCGTTGCGCTTTCAGTTCGACGGCCGTTGGTTCAC
>CAZAVT010000442.1:0-2453 GCA_964488395.1 uncultured Burkholderiaceae bacterium
ATCGATCACCGCGTCAGCAACGATCGCCTCGATCTGCACCTTGGGCAGAAAATCGACCACGTACTCGGCGCCGCGGTAGAGCTCGGTGTGACCGCGTTGGCGCCCAAAACCCTTAACCTCAGTCACCGTCAGCCCGGTGATCCCGACTTCGCCCAACGCCTCCCGAACCTCGTCGAGTTTGAAGGGCTTGATGATTGCTGTCAGTTTTTTCATGACCTGTCTCCCTGAATCGATTCACTCGCGGAATTTCGAGGTGATCGGCATGCGCCAATCGCGACCAAACGCACGGTGGGTCACCCGAATGCCGACCGGGGCCTGACGTCGCTTGTATTCGCTCACCGTGATCAACCGCACCACCTTCTCGACCGCCTCTCGCGGGTGGCCGTCTGCGACGATCGCCTCCATCCCGCGGTTATCTTCCATGTAGGCCTGCATGATGGCATCGAGAGTTTCATAGGGGGGCAACGAATCTTGATCGGTCTGATCGGGCCGCAACTCCGCACTCGGTGCACGGGTGATGATCCGCTCAGGAATCACTGCGCTCTGGCTGTTGCGCCAACGTGCCAGTCGCCAAACCAGGGTCTTGGCGATGTCCTTGATGACCGCAAACCCACCCGCCATGTCACCGTAAAGCGTACAGTAACCCACCGCCATTTCGGACTTATTTCCCGTTGTGAGCACGATCGAGCCGTACTTGTTCGAGAGCGCCATCAGCAGGGTCCCGCGGATGCGGGCCTGGAGGTTTTCCTCGGTGGTGTCCTCGGCGCGACCGGCAAACTCCGCCGCAAGCGTGCTGCGAAACGCCTCGAAGCAGGTGGCGATCGGGATCTCGTCATAGCGAACGCCCAATCTCGACACCATATCCCTTGAATCGACCCAGGAGATCTCGGCCGTGTACGCGGACGGCATCATCACTGCCCGCACGCGGTCGGCGCCCAGCGCATCGACTGCAATGGCGAGGGTGAGCGCGGAGTCGACACCACCCGACATCCCGATCACCGCCCCGGGGAAACCGTTCTTTCCGAGATAATCGCGCACGCCGAGGACCAGCGCTCGGTAGACCTGTTCTTCGAGCGGCGACACGGCCTGCACAGGCCCTGTGGCGACTGCCACGGCACCACCCGCGGATTCGCCAACGAGCAAGTCGACAGTCATCAGCGCGGGCTCGCAAAAAGCGGCTTGAACCTGTAGCCGCCCCTGCTCGTCCAGGGCAAACGACAAACCGTCAAACACCAACTCGTCCTGGCCACCGACGAGATTGGCGGCGATCATCGGCACGCCGAGCGACGAGACGTGCGTCCGTGCAACATCAATCCGCAAGTTTTGCTTGCCCATGTGAAAGGGCGATGCATTGAGGACCAGCAGAACCTGGGCGCCCGCTTCGACAGCCCGGCGCGGCGCTGCGGGCCGCCAGAAGTCCTCGCAGATCAGGACTCCAAACCGTACGCCACCACGCTCGAAAACGAAGGGTGTCTGCGCCGCCTCGAAGTATCGCCGCTCGTCGAACACGCCATAGTTGGGCAGATCCGATTTGCGATACTCGCCAACCACACGGCCCGCCTCGATCAGCAGGGCCGCGTTGAAACAATGACCGTCGCGCATCACAGGCATACCCACGAGCAGCGCAAGGTCGAGTGACGCCGTCTCGGCGACAATCCGATTCAAGGCATCGCTCGCGCGCTGATGGAACGCCGGGCGCAACAGCAGGTCTTCGGGGGGATAGCCACAGATGGACAGTTCAGGGGTCAGCAAGACCCGCACTCCCGCACCCGCAGCCTGGACGGCCGCTTCGATGATTCGGCGCGCGTTGCCGTCAAAATCACCGACCGTCTGATTCAGTTGTGCCGCCGCGATCCGCATGAGTCATCCGCCGCCTGAGAGTGCCGAACCACAGCCCGTCCACGAGATGGGGCTGACGCCGGATTATTGCATGCGGGTCCTTGGATCGATCTCGGAAGTCACTGCTGCGCAGTGGGATGGTCTGCTCGATGGCATGGGCTGCGACCAGCCCATGTTGCGTCATCGATTTTTGAAATTGCTTGAACAGACAGGCTGTGTGGGCGAGCCCACTGGCTGGCAGCCCAGCCACCTCGTCATCGAGCAGTCGGGCCGAATCGTGGCCGCCTCACCCCACTATCTCAAGTCCCACTCCTGGGGAGAGTACGTCTTTGACTGGGCGTGGGCTGACGCCTATCAGCGGCACGGCCTGCACTACTACCCCAAAGGCCTGGCGGCCATCCCCTTCACGCCGGTACCGGGTCCTCGCCTGCTCGCGATCGATGCTCAAGCGCGGTCGCAGCTTGCGCAGGCGCTGATCGAACACGCCAGGACGAAGGGTTTGTCATCGCTACATGTGCTCTTTCCGAGCGCACAAGACGCGAGCGCCCTGCAAAGCGCCGGAGCGATGCTGCGCAGAGGCGTCCAGTTTCACTGGCACAACGCCGGCTGGGGTG
>CAZAVT010000443.1:0-2437 GCA_964488395.1 uncultured Burkholderiaceae bacterium
GCACGACCGGGGTGATGCTCCAGGAACCATCCGGTGCGACCACTGTGGCGCCGATCAAGTTGTTGCTCGAATCCCTGAGCATGACCGTAGCGCCGGGCTCGCCAGTGCCGCTCACGGTAAACCCGTTGGTCGGCGAGATCACCGGCGCTGCAACGGCCGTATCGATCACGACCGGAACTGCAGTCGGCGCACTGATGTTGCCTGCTGGGTCGCTCGCCTTCACGCTCAGGTTCTGCAAGCCGTCGCTCAAGGGGCTGGATGGCGTGATACTCCAGCTTCCGTCAGTGGCAACCCTCGCCGTGCCCAGGACCGTGACGCCATCGGGCGCATAGAGCGAGATCGTGTCGCCGGGCGTCGCGCCGGATCCACGAATGGTGGGCGTATTGTCAGCAGTGACATTGTCCGTCGTGAAACCCGTGTTGCTCGCCGGATCGAGGCTTGCAGCGGGTGCCGCAGGTGCCGTGCTGCGGATCGTCACGGGAAGAGTGGTCGGCGCGCTCTCGTTGCCCGCCGGATCGGTCGTGGTCAGCCGGAAGAGGTTCAACCCGTCGGGCTGAGCGACGGCCGGTGTGATGCTCCACGCACCATTGGCCCCGACCACCGCCGTGCCCAGCACCGTACCGTCGGCACGCCTGAGCGTCATCGTATCGCCGGGCGTCGCACCCACTCCGCTGATGGTGGGTGTGTTGTCCGCGGTGACGTTATCGAGCGGCACGCCGGTATCGCTTGATGGATCGAGCAAGGCGAGGGGAGCATTCGGCCGCACCGTGTCGATCGTTAGCGGCACGCTGGTCGGAGCGCTCTCGTTCCCTGCGGCGTCGGTCGCGGTCACCTTCAGGTCGTACACGCCATCGGGCAGCGCAAGCGTAGGAGTGATGCTCCAGGTACCATCGGCTGCGACCGTGGTCGTGCCAAGCAACGACCCGTCCGGGCGCTTGACCGTGATGGTATCGCCAGGGACCGCGCCGGCGCCAGAGATCGTGGGCGTGTTGTCGGAGGTGATGTTGTCGGTGTTGCTGGGCCCGGTATCGCTTGCCGCGGCGACGTCGGCTGGAGGAGCGGCAGGCGCGAGGGTATCGATCGTGACGGGCACCGTTGTGGGGGCGCTTTCATTGCCCGCAGGATCGGTAGCGGTCACGGTGAGGTTGTAGACCCCATCGGTCAAGGGCACTGTGGGTGTCACGCTCCAGGTCCCATCGGCCGAGACGTTTGCGGTTCCGAGGACGGAGCCATCCGGACGCTTGACTTTGATGAGATCACCAGGCTTGGCGCCTGCGCCACTGATCGTCGGCGTATTGTCCGACGTGAGGTTGTCGGTGTTACTCCGTCCGGTATCGCTTGCCGCTGCCACATCAGCCGCTGGCGCGCTGGGAGCCACTGTGTCGATGACAAGGGGCAGCGGCGAGCTCGGGCTCTGGTTGCCAGCAGGATCCGTCGCGGTGACAGAGAGATTATGGGATCCCTCTGGCAGGGCCGCATTCGGTTGTACCGACCAACTCCCGTCCGAAGCCACGACGGTCCTCGCCAGAACGGTCTTGCCGTCATCGGCCAGGACCGTAATCGTGTGCCCAGGTACCGCTGACAAACCGCGCAACACGGGGCGGTTATCACTCGTCATGCGGTCGGCACTGCTCGCTCCTGTGTCACTCGCCGGAGCAAGCGCCACCAGCGGCGCACCGACACCACCCGAACCTGCCTTGAAGAGCTGTCCAAGCAGTAGACTGCCCCCTGCCACAGCGGCCAGATCGGGACTCAGGATGATGGGTTGAAGCTCCACGCCCAGCGAGTCGACAAAGGGCTGAGACCACCACTGATCGATGACATAGTGGGAGAGCTGTCCGTTGGCACCCCGGCCAGAAAATTCCACTGCATCAACGATTCCCTCCTCAAAGTAACGCTCGATGATCAGGTCCGGTTCGCTTCGCCCGTCGACATGGATGCGCAGGTCCTTGCCTGAACGCCGGGCGTAAAGGCGCGAGGGCGCCGCGCTCTCGGCAAGCCCGAGCAATTCGAAGCGGTCACCGCGAGAGGCGATGAGCTTGAGGGGAGCGCCCGCATCGCCCGAACCTGGCACGACCTCGTGTTCGACACCGGTCTTGCTGAGCCTGATCTTGAAACGCGCGCGAGAAGATGCCTGATCGACTGTCGACATTGCTCTGACCACCGCAGAATGGGGATCGGCAATGCTATCGACTGGCCTGTAGCGCCACTATCCTACAGTCGAAGGATAGTGCGTCAGGTAGACCTCAGGGGATGGACGCCTGCGGCTCAATGCACAAACAGCCCGACCAGGGCGCACGCGCCAATCACGTGAATGACATTGCGCTTGAAGCGCATGAGCGCGATCGCTGCCGCAATCGCAATGACCGCCGAGACAAGATCAAAAGCGCCACTGAACCCCGAGGGCCAAAAGACGTGGTAGCCAAAGAACAGCGCG
>CAZAVT010000444.1:0-2434 GCA_964488395.1 uncultured Burkholderiaceae bacterium
GATTCTTGTGAATGATGCCGATCCCACCTTCCTGAGCAATCGCGATCGCAAGCCGCGCTTCGGTCACCGTGTCCATCGCCGCGGACAGCAACGGGATGTTGAGCGTGATCGCGCGGGACATACGCGTCTTCAGCGACGTGTCGCGGGGCAGTACGTCAGAGTAGGCAGGTACGAGCAGGACGTCGTCAAACGTCAGCGCTTTTTTTAGCAGTCGCATAGGACCCTCACCGCGCAAAAGGAAATTATACCGGGCGACGCGGTGCCGCCTCAGCGTTTCTGCCAACGCGCATCACCGGCGCGGTCCCGCTGGACTTGCGCCCGCCGTGCCCGTGATTGCTTCGGATCGACCCTGAGCGGCTCGAGCACTTCGATTCGATCGCCCTCTTGAAGGATCGTTCCCAAGGGACGGCGTTCGCCGAAGATGGCAAGGGTGAGGGCTCCGCTGACGAGCGCTTGCTGTTGTGACTGCGGCAAGGCGTCCGCGATCGCAGCGGCAAGCGTGGTCCCCGCGGCCAACCGCAGAGCGCGCCGCACGACTCTGCGGCTCGCTCCAGCATCAGCCTTGGAGTCGCTCGCTGGCTCGAGCCAGACCAGTTCAACCGCCAACTCAAGGGCGTCACCGGATCGGACCAAGCGTGCCTCAGTTCGGCTGGCCATACAGCGACTCGGCCCGGCGAACGAAGGCGTCGACCATACTTGCCGCAATGTGATCGAAGATCGGTGCAAGCACCTTGCCGAGCAATCCTGCGAATTCGTAATCCAAGTCGAACTCGACCCGACACGCGTCGGCACGAAGCCTGACGAAACGCCATTGCCCAGCCAAGCTGCGAAAGGGCCCCTCCTCCAGCGTCAATGCGATCGATTCCGGCGGGCGGTTGAGATTGAGCGTGACGAAGCGACTTCGGATGCCCCGGAAATCGATATCGACGCTGGCGCGAATCATCCCATCGGGCTGAGGGTCGGCACGGCTGCCGGCGCACCAGGGCAGAAAGCGCGGATAATGCTCAATCCCCGCGACGAGCTCGTACATCTGCTCGCAGGAATAGGGCAGCAGGACTGACTTCCGGACTCTAGACATCGCGGCGAAGATCGCTTTCGGGGCGCAATTATTTCATGAGCATCGTTCAGAACAAAAAGGCACAGCACGATTACTCGATCGAGGAGCGCTTCGAGGCGGGGCTGGTCCTCGAGGGCTGGGAGGTCAAGGCAATCCGTGCCGGGCGTGCCCAGCTCAAGGAAGGCTACGTGATCATCCGCCAGGCCGAGCTGTTCCTGATTGGCGCCCACATCACGGCCCTGCCCGAGGCATCGACCCACGTTCGGCCCGATCCTGTCCGCACGCGCAAATTACTGTTGCGGGCCGAGGAGATCCGCCGACTGATCGGGAAGGTCGAGCGCGCTGGCTACACCCTGGTGCCGCTGGATCTTCATTACGTCCGCGGGCGGATCAAGCTCGCGATCGGATTGGCCAAGGGCAAAAAGCAGCACGACAAGCGAGACGCCGAGCGCGACCGCGACTGGCAGCGCGAGCGCGCGCGACTGATGAAAAGCACGAATCGGGACTGAGCTGCAGCGATCAGTCCTGGCCAGCGCACTCCTCGGCCGTCGCGGCGAGCCGGTGCCAGGTCGGGACCACTGTGTCGGGATTGAGTGAGATCGAGGCAATCCCCTGCCCCATCAGCCACTGGGCGAGATCGGGGTGGTCCGAGGGGCCCTGACCGCAGATGCCAGCGTACTTGCCCGCTTTCCGGCAGGCGCTGATCGCCGCCTCGAGGAGCGCCTTGACGGCCGGATCGCGCTCGTCAAAGGCTTCGGCAACCAGGCCGGAATCACGATCCAGGCCCAAGGTGAGCTGGGTCAGGTCGTTCGAACCGATCGAAAAACCGTCGAAATGTTTCAGGAACTCGTCGGCCAGCACCGCGTTCGACGGCAACTCGCACATCATGATCACCCGAAGAGCGCCAGTGCCGTCGGCGGCAGCTCCGCGGCCTCGCCGTAGTCCGTTCTTGGCGAGAAGCTCGATCACCCGCTGCGCTTCAGTCACCGTTCGTACGAATGGGACCATCAGTTCCACGTTGACCAGCCCCATCTGCTCACGAACGCGCTTCAAGGCTTCGCACTCCAGATCGAAGCATTCCCGGAAGCTTGGCGCCAGATAGCGCGATGCCCCGCGAAAACCGAGCATGGGATTTTCTTCCTCGGGCTCGTAGCGCGAACCACCAACGAGCTTGCGGTACTCGTTGGACTTGAAATCAGAGAGCCGAACGATCACGGGC
Organism: uncultured Burkholderiaceae bacterium; assembly: GCA_964488395.1. Lineage (GTDB taxonomy): Bacteria > Pseudomonadota > Gammaproteobacteria > Burkholderiales > Burkholderiaceae_E > SYIM01. Next base: position 2,277 of record CAZAVT010000444.1, read on the forward strand.
TTGGGCCAGAATGCTGCCGCGATCGTGGCAACGCCTTCGGCCAGGCGCTGGACGAAGAACTCGCGCGGTGTCGAGTGCCCGCGAGCGACGCTTTCGACAGCCTTGCGCAGGTCTGCATCGATATTCGGATAATCGAGAATCGCTTTCGGGTGCACGCC
>CAZAVT010000445.1:0-2432 GCA_964488395.1 uncultured Burkholderiaceae bacterium
GCCAAGGAAGCCATCAGTCATGTCGAAATCAGTGACCAACATCTTGCCGACCAGGTCCTTCAGCGCTTCGGTTGCGCCGCCGCCGAGGGTTCCGTAGCGCACGCCGCGGTACATCCGCGAGATCGGGTAATCGTCCGTGAAACCGTAGCCACCGTGAACCTGCAAGGCCTCGCTGGTGACACGAATCGCCATTTCATTCACGAACATCTTTGCGATCGCCGCCTCGTGCGGATTGGGGAAGGGATCGGCCGACAGGCAGGCCCGGTAAAGCAGCGCCCGACCCGCCTCAATGTCACGATACATCTCGGCGAGCTTCCATTGGATCCCCTGAAACTCGCTCACCGCCAGGCCCCGGATCTTGCGCTCCCGGACATAGGAGATCGCCTCCTCGAAGGCACCTTCTGCAAGCCCCAGCGAGACGCTTGGATTGAGGCAACGCTGGGTATTGAAGGCCGACAGCAGCTTCTTGAAACCGCCTTCGCGCAGGATCACGTTCTCGATCGGAACCTCAACGTTGTTGAACTGGATCTCGGCGAGATACTCGCCGCCCATGGTGTGGTAACGCGCCGTGACCTCAAAGCCCGGGTAGTTGCGATTAACGAGCACACAGCCGATACCGTCACGACCGGGCGAACCGTCGATCCGCGTGAAAACCACGAACCACTCGGCCTCGTTGGCACGGCTGATCAGCGTCTTCACGCCATTGACAATCGCGCGGTCGGCATAGGTGACGGTATTGGTACGGTAGTTGGGCACATCAGTGCCAGCATGCGGCTCGGTCATGCAGACTGCCAGATGCGCCTCGCCCGAGCAGACCTTGGGCAGGATGTCGCGCTTCATGCTCTCCGGAGCGTAGGTGCTGATCACCCTCACCTGCACCCCCACCATGCCCATCAGCGCCATCGCCGTGGCGTAGCAATTCTTGGCAACCTCCTCGATCACCAGTGCAGTCTCGAAGACACGCAGGTCGGAGCCTCCGTATTCCTCGGGGATCGACATGCCGAGCACGCCGATCTTGGCGAGCTCATTCAGATTGTCCCAGGGGTAGGTGCCGTCCATGTACTTGTTTGAATTGGCACGGAATTGCTTGTCCTTGGTCAGCTGTCGAACCGTGTCGACCAGCGCACGTTGTTCGTCGGTGAGCATCAGGCGTTGGGGATTCATCGTCGTCGGATCCTTGGTGGCAGATTTGATGCAGCAAAACAGCAATTGATCAATCGAGAATGATGCCGGAATCTCGAATCACTTTGGCCCAGCGACCGATATCGGTACGCACCAGCTCGCCGAAAACCTCTGGCGTACTCGGGCGCGGTACAGCGCCATCGCGCAGCAGCACTTCCTTGAACTCGACCTGACCAAGCACCTGATTCAATTCCGAATTAAGCCGCGCGAGCACATCCGTTGGCAGACCCGCCGGCGCCAGCAGGCCGAACCAAGCCTCGAGGGCAAAGCCGGGCAGTCCAGCCTCGGCGGTGGTCGGCCAATCGGGCACCAGCGGCGAGCGCTCGGGGCTCGTCACGGCGAGCGCTCGCATCCGACCAGCCCGGACCTGCTGAACGACCGAGGCGACCGTGGGCAAGAGCATCTGCAGGTTGCCGCCCATCACGTCAGTGAAGGCGGGTCCAATCCCCTTGTAGGGGACGTGAAGGAGCTGCACCCCGCCCGCCTGCGCGAGCAGCTCGGTGCCCAGGTGGTTGATGCCGCCGATCCCGGCACTGCCATAAGTAATGGTCTTGGGCGATCGTCGGGCCAGGTCGAAAAACTCCTTCAGGTTCTGCGCCTCGAGCTTGTTCGACACCACCACGGCAAAGGGTGTGGTCGCCACCATGCCGATTGGCTGAAAGTCCCTGGCGAGGTCATAGGGGAGGTTCGCCTTGGCGGCCGCATTGGTCGTGATCGACACCGAGGCGAAAAGCAGGGTGTGCCCATCGGGCGGTGCTTTCGCCACCATGTCCGTGCCGATCGTGCCACCCGAGCCGCCTCGATTCTCGACGATGACCGTCTGCCCCAGTCGCTGGGTCAGCTGGGTGGCAAGTGCGCGACCAAGGATGTCATTGCTGCCACCCGGCGCAAAGGGAATAACCAGTCGGACAGGTCGACTCGGGAAACGGGGCTGCGCCGGCAAGGACGAGGGCGCAACCACGGACGCCGAAGCAAGGCTCGCGGCAGCGGCCTTCAGCAGGCGGCGGCGACCTCCATCAGCCGGGGGGCAATTCATGGGCTAGGCTCCGCTCGGGGTGTGGGATTGATTCGGGGCTGCCGAACCGCAGTGATTCGCAGACTGCTTCTCAAATTGGCTTCTCCACGGCATTCTATGGAGGGCAGCGCGCCACCGTCTATCCTGATTTTCAGAATCAAGGCTTCGATTTTCCAGAAACCTGCCCATGCAGATCGACCTCGTACAACTGCGCACCTTCGTCGTCGCCGCCGAA
>CAZAVT010000446.1:0-2428 GCA_964488395.1 uncultured Burkholderiaceae bacterium
GGCGCCCTGTTCCTGTCAAAGACCATGGCGATGCTGGGGATCCCGGCGGCGACTGCCAGCTGGGTTGGTTCGCTGGGTCTTTCGCCCTACCTGCTGATCCTGATGTTGTTGCTGGTGTACCTGGTGCTCGGCATGTTCATCGATGGGCTGTCGGCGATGGTGATGACGCTGCCTGTCGCCCTGCCGCTGGTCGTTGCGGCAGGATTCGATCCGATCTGGTTTGGCGTCTTCATCGTCGTGACGATCGAGCTCTCCAATATCACCCCGCCCGTGGGCTTCAATCTGTTCGTGATTCAGGGCATGACGGGCGAGCCCCAGGCTCGCGTCGCGATCGCAGCCCTGCCGTTTTGTGCCTTGCTGATGCTGTTGATCCTGCTGATGACGGTTTGGCCGCAGATCGCGCTGTGGCTGCCGGCGATGATGCGCTGATGCGAGGCGGCTGTGGTGTGCTCCGACGCCCTCCCAGCCGGATTCCTGGATCAGGAGCGGTGCCGTGTTGACCGTTATTGCAGCCAACCTCAATCGTCATGCGACCGGGTTCATGGCTGGAAGCGTGCTCGTCGGCCTGCTCTGGCAGGATCTGGCGCGGTTGCTGGCGCCTGTGGTGCTGTATGCCTCGATGGCGACGATCTTCGTGAGTGCCGTGCGGCTCGACGAGCGCCTGCTGCTGCATTGGCTGAAGCGTCCTGGCCTGCCCCTGCTGATCGTGGCCTGGACCACGCTCATCCTGCCGGCCTTAGCGCTGGTCCTGATTCAGAGCCTGCCACTTGCGCAGCCGGCCGCGCACGCGCTTCTGTTGATGGCCGCCACGGCGCCCATCATCTCGGTGGGGACCTACTGCCTGCTCCTGGGCACCGATACCGAGTTGTTGTCGCTGTCGGTCCTTCCGGCGACGGCCCTGTCGATCTTCACCTTGCCGGCCTTCGCGGCAACGATCGGCCTGCCCGGGCTCGATCCGTCGACGATGGCACTGACCCTGCTGGGCGTGGTCGGCATTGCGCTCGGTGGAGCCTTGCTGGTACGCACCCGCGTGTCGTTTCAAGCGGTCACCAGGCTGGCGGCACCCCTCGATATCCTGATGCTGCTGATGGTCGCGGTGGTTGCGATCGGCGTCACCGATGGGCTGCGGGCGGTGCTTTGGGACTCCCCCGCGATGGCGCTTTTCGCCGGTCTGGTCGCCCTGGCGATCAACGGCCTGCAGCAGCTACTGACCTTCGGTTTGTTCAGCGGCTTTCAGGGCCGGCGGATCGCAGCGAGCGTGGCCCTGGTGGCCGGGTTTCGAAACATGGCGCTCCTGCTGGGTCTCACGCTCGGGCGCGTCGACCGCGAGACGCAGCTGATTCTCGTGGCGGGGCAGCTGATGCTGTTTCTACTGCCCTGGCCGATGCGGCGAGTCTATGCCCGATTCGGCGTTGCCGCCGCACCGCTGGCAGCGGCACCCGAGGCCTCTCCGAAGATCGACCCCCAAAAAGGAAGTCGATGATGACTGTCACCGTGACCCCATCTGTTTCGATCAGCGCTCGCTTGATCCATGGAGCGCTGCGATGAGTCCCGCGCTGCGGATCGAGCGCGGCGTCGCCAGGATTTCCCAGGCGATGGCGTGGGTTTCCGGGGGGCTCGTGGTTGTTTGCTCGTTGCTGGTCGTACTCGACATCGTGTCGCGCGCGCTGGCCGGTCGAGTCGTCTTCGAGAGCTTTGAGTTTTCCTGCTACGGATTTGCCGCAGCTTTCGGTCTCGGTCTCGCGCACACTGCGATCGAACGCGCCAACGTCAGGGTCGACATCGTCAACATGATGCTCGGCGAGCGGCTTCGTCTCGTCCTCGACGTGCTCGCCGCCATCGCGCTGGCGGCGACTGCGCTGATCTTTGCCTGGCATGCGAGTGGCACTGTACTCCCCTCCTTCGGGATGGGCGCCCGGTCCAATTCCTCGCTGTCGATCCCGCTCGTCTATCCCCAGGGCCTCTGGGCCATCGGGATCGTCTGGTTTGCCGTCGTTGCCGTCTTGCTCGCTGCGCGCTCATTCGTCGCTCTGCTCACGGGGGACCGGGCGAAGGTGGAGCGGCTCGTTGGGCTCAAGGCCACCGCCTCGGCGGATGCCGAGCGCGAATCGATCTAGGAGCCAAGGACCATGCTGGCCTTTGCGTTCATTGTGCTTTGCGTGTTGATGCTGCTGTCGCTGCCGGTCGCCTCCGCGCTCGGATTGCTCGCCTTTTCGCTGTCCGAGATCTTTGCGTTTTTCCCGCTCGACAAGGCGATCGGCGAGGTCAGCTGGGGCGCGAGCACTGAATTTGTCCTCGTGGCGGTGCCGATGTTCATCCTCATGGGCGAAGTCCTCTTGAGGAGCGGCATGGCCGACGACATGTACAAGGCGCTCGATACCTGGGTGGGCGGCATTCCCGGCGGGTTGATGCACACCAATGTCGCAGC
>CAZAVT010000447.1:0-2405 GCA_964488395.1 uncultured Burkholderiaceae bacterium
GCGTTTGCGTTGGGCACCAACGCGACCGCAGGGGCGCTCTACCGCGCCGGCAAGATCAAGTTCCTCGCGATTGCCGCGCCCGCCCGCCTGCCGGCGTTCAAGGATGTCCCGACCGTGGCCGAAGCCAGTGGTCCGCGGGATTTTGAAGTCAGCGGCTGGACCGCGATCGCTGCGCCGCGCGGATTGCCCCGCGCAATTGCCGAGAAGATCAACGCTGATATCGCTCGCGTGCTGTCCGAGCAGGAGATCAAGGACAAGTTCGTCGCCTTTGGCTACGAGTCATTCACCCCGACTCGCGAGCAGCTCGAACAGTACATCCAGGCCGAGTCGACCCGGCTTGCGGGTGTCATCCAAAAGTCCAAGGCCGCGCTAGACTGATTGTCGACCGGGGGCCCCTCATGGCGCGCATCGTTGGCGGTATCGGTGCTTCGCACTCTCCCACCATTGGGTTTGCGAAGGACAACGGCAAGCATCAGGATCCTGCCTGGAAACCGATCTTTGAGGGCTTCGACGCGGTCCGAGGCTGGCTCCATGACAAACGCATCGACGTGATCCTGATCATCTACAACGATCACGTCACCTCCTTTTTTTTCGATCACTACTCGGCCTTCGTGTTGGGCATCGACGATCACTACGCGGCTGCCGATGAGGGGGGTGGGCCGCGGAGGGTGCCGCCGGCTGTCGGGCACCTGGGCCTGTCGCAGCACCTGGCCCTGTCGTTGGTGGCCGACGAATTCGACCTGTCCTTCTTTCAGGGTAAGCCTGTCGACCACGGACTCCTGTCGCCGCTTTCGATGCTCGGTGATGATCGGGGTCCCTGGCCGGGACAGGTCGTCCCACTGCAGGTCGGCGTATTGCAACTGCCCGTGCCTGGCGCAAGGCGGATGTGGAAACTGGGCCGGGCGCTGCGCCGAGCGATCGAGAGTTACCCGGAGCCGCTGAACGTCGCCATCATGGCAACGGGGGGCCTGTCGCATCAGGTCCACGGCGAACGAGCGGGTTTCCTCAACGAAGCCTGGGATGTCGAATTCCTTGATGCTCTGGAGTCCTCGCCCGAACGCCTCTTGGATCTGCGGATCGCCGACTTTGCCGCGCGCGGCGGTATGGAAGGCTCCGAGGTCATCATGTGGCTCATCATGCGGGGGGCCCTCTCCGACCAGGTGAGGCGGGTCCATCGGCAGACCTATGCGCCCTCGGTGGCCAACATCGCGACCCTGGTGTTCGACGACCTGGGAGGGGAACCTGACCCGGCCGCCGCTGAGCGTCATCGACATCACATCAGCCGCGAGTTGGACGGCCTTGCGGCGCTGCCGGGCACTTATCCGTTCACCCTGGCCCGCAGCCATGCCAATCGGCGATTGAACGCCTTCCTGCATGCGCTCGTCCGTCCCGAGCATCGTGCGCGTTTCCTGAGCGACTTCGAGGCGCTTGCGACCGAGCACGGCTTGAGTGATGAGGAAAAAGAGCTGATCCGCCATCGCCGGTGGATCGAGATGATCCGCCGGGGGGTGATCTTTTTCGTGCTCGAAAAGATGGCGGCGGTCCTGGGCGTGTCCAATCCAGAGGTCTATGCGGCCTTCCGAGGCGAAACCATCGAGCAGTTTCTCGCCACGCGCAAGGTGCCCATACGTTACTCGGTGGCGGGTGGTGGGGCGGCTGAGCCGCTTCGCACCCGCTGAGCGGGACCGCCGATCGCCTCGAGGAGCCTTTCTTGGGTGTCGTTTGATCCTCAGCGTTTTACTGGGGAACGCCTGAAGCGGGATACTCGCGTGCTGCCCGGGGACTGCGTCCCGAACCATCGAGGGGCCGCGCTGGGGCGACGGGCCCTCTTCCCTTGTTTCTGTTCAGGAGTGAGCATCATGGAAAGTCGTCGTGCATTTTTGACCATCACCGCCGTGGGCCTCGCGGGTGTGGGCGTGGGGAGTGTGGGCTCGGCCAACGCGCAGGCCATGGTGGTCGAGACCGATCCCCAGCCCGCAGCGCTGGGCTACAAGGCCAACACCGAGCAGGTCGATCAGAAAAAATTCCCCAAGCACACTGCCGAGCAGAAGTGCCTCAACTGCCAGCTCTACCAGAGCAAGGCAGCCGACAACGGCGCCTGCGCGATCTTTCCCGGCAAGCTCGTCGCCGCGGCGGGCTGGTGCAGTGCCTATGTGAAGAAGGCCTGATCCAGGGGCTCGACAGAGACTTCTGGATTCGCGCCCGGATATTGCCTTGCCCGTGATGTCCGGGCTGCCGGCCGGTCGGTTCGCCTTTATGATGTGTGATGCGCGTAGCACGCCGCATTGACAAGAGGCAATGGCTGATGCGATCGAGTCTGATTAAGAAGCTGGCGCTGGTTTGCCTCGCAGTGATCAGCGCTGCGATGCCGCCAAGCAGCAGAATCCCTGAGATCAGAACCAGCG
>CAZAVT010000448.1:0-386 GCA_964488395.1 uncultured Burkholderiaceae bacterium
CGCGACGTTGCATGTCCTCTGTCTCCTCCGATCCGAACCGGATCCTGATGGGTGATTGTTATGGCTGCAGCCGGGTCAGCGAGCCGAACACCCGCTCAACGAAACCGTCGCGGGCAAGCTTGCGATCGGGGTCGAAGGCGGCCGGCTCGGTGGGCGCATCGAGCGCCGTGAGATCGATGCCCTGCGCATGCAGGATTGCCTCCAGCGCCCGCTGGCGATCGGCGAGCACGTGGACCTCGGCCGACAGCGCGACGACGAGTCGCAGCAACTCGGTCTTGGGCAGATCGGCAACAAAATCGGGCGGCCGGCCGGTCGGGCTCATGGCCGCCTCCCGACCACCACCCGGTACGACCACTTGCCCTGATAGTTGCCCTGCTTGCGCAGGA
>CAZAVT010000448.1:443-2394 GCA_964488395.1 uncultured Burkholderiaceae bacterium
GCGCATCTCCTCTCGCATGTCGAGCTCGCGGTAGGCGCGCCAGAAGGGCTCACCGTTGTGGTCGTTATCCCAGTCCATCATGAACGCGGTGAAGGGATCCAGGTCGCGATACGCCGGCAGGTCCAGATCGCAGTAAAGGCCGCCCGGTTCGAGCACCCGGAAGGCCTCGCGCAGGATGCGACGGGTGGCACTGACCGGGACCTCATGCAGCAGGATCATGTTGTAGACCAGGTCAAAGGACGCGTCGCCGATCTCGAGCGACTCGGCGTTCATCTGCGCGTAGTGGACCACGCGGCCATGGTCGATCGCGCGGCGATGCGCGTAGCGGAGCAATGGGGCCGAGAGGTCGATGCCATGCGCTTCGGCCGACGGGTAGGCCTCGAGCACGGGGTACATCTTGTAGCCGGGGCCACAGCCGAGTTCGAGGAATCGCCTGACCGGCCGGCCGTCGAGCGCCTGCAGGAGCGCTAGGCCCATCTCGGCGCCGGATTTGCCGAACCGGTGCAGGTTGAAATGCTGGACACCGATCTCGTAGATCGGCCCGGTGAGCGGGTCGGTGCCGAGGCCCCCGGGCTGGAGGTGGAACTCGGTGTCGGAGAAATAGCCCGGGATCTCGAGATCGGGATGGAGCCGCAGGGAGCCGCGGTAGCCGGCGGGTGCCGGGCTCTCCAGCTCGGCCTCGAGCGTCGGGCGGCGATCAGCCAGACCGCGGGCCACACCCTCCCACATCAACTCCTGAGTGACACGTTGTAAGCCCCGCGAGGCCTGGTACAGGGGATCGACGCCGATCACCGAGCCCAGATAGGCACGATCACGCAACTGCGTCTCAGGAACCTGCGACTGCGCGGACCAGCGCTCGAAACGCTCGCGAACGCGCGGCGTGATCGAGTAACCGGTCAGCGCCTTGACGCCAGAGATCAGATCCAGCCGAGCCTGGTCGGGACGGGCGAGGGTGAGGTCCATCGGTCGGGTCTCCCTGGCAGCGGGTGAGATGCCACGCGAAGTGAAATGCCGTATGGATACGATCGAGTTATGACAATGGGCATAGTAAAATAGCGAGTTTGCGACTGTCCAGACATTGCGGAGCAGATTCGATTGAACGCTCTCGGCGGTAGCGTTTCTTTAGTCACGGGCGCATCGAAGGGCATCGGTTTGGCGATCACCCGAGCGTTTGCCGAGGCCGGCTCGCACGTGGTGATGAATGCTCGGGGTGAGGTGGCGCTCGAGGAGAGCGCAGCGCGGCTGCGCGCCGAGGGCCTGTCGGTCAGCACTTGCGCGTTTGATGTGACCGACGCAACGGCGCTGCGTGAGGGCCTGGCGGAGGCTGCCGGTCGTCACGGCGGGGTACTGGATATTGTGGTGGGCAATGCAGGACAGTCGTTGAGGCGACCGCTCGAGGGTTTTACCCCAGCGGACATCCAGCACTTGCTCAATGTCAATCTGGGCTCCGCGATCCTGCTCGCCCAGGCGGCCGTACCTTGGCTGACGGCAGGTGGCCGCCGCGGGGGGCGTTTGCTCTTTACCGGCTCGATGCTTGGGCAGATCGCCCGACCGGGCAACGCGCTCTATTCGGCCACCAAAGCTGGTCTCGCGGGGCTGGTTCGGGCGCTGGCCGTAGATCTCGGACCCAAGGGCGTCTGCTGCAATATCGTCGCGCCTGGGGTGGTACTGACCGACATGACCAAGGATCTGGTGGCTCGAGATCCTTCGATCGACCAATTTGTCCGCAGCCGGACTCCGCTCGGCCGGTGGGCAACGCCCGAGGACGTCGCTCAAGCGATGGTGTTTCTCGCTTCACCGGCCGCTGCGTTCATCACCGGGCAGGTCCTGATGGTGGATGGAGGGATGTCGGTACAGGCTTGATGAATTACACCGGATAGCAAAGGCTGCACCGATCAACTGACAGCTGCCACGGAACAGTTGAATGCCAGCAAAATACACGGCGTAACGA
>CAZAVT010000449.1:0-2378 GCA_964488395.1 uncultured Burkholderiaceae bacterium
CAGCGTCACGCGATTGATCGTAAAGCCCATGAGATACATGACGGGGAAGGTGCCGGTCAGGCAAACCGGGGGCGTGAGCCCGGTGATCACGGTCGAGCGCCAGGACGATAGGAAGAGGAAAACGATCAGCACCGTGAGGATCGCGCCCTCGACGATGTTGCGCTTGACGCTCGCGACCGAGTTGCGGATCGCAGTCGAGGCGTCGCGCACGACCACTACCTCGACGTCGGGAGGCAGTTCGCCGCGAAGGCTACTCGCGACCCGTCGCACCGAGTCGACCACGGCGATCGTGTTCTGGCCCTGGGCCTTGACGATATCCAGTGAAACCGCAGCGCGACCGTCGACGAGCGCGAGGCTGTCTCGCTCCTGTTCGCCGTCGCTCACATCGGCGACTTGCGATAGGCGAACCGGCAGGCCACCCCGGCGCGCGACGATGATGTTGCCGAAATCGGTGACCGTGGTGATCCGGGCCTTGATCTGAACCACCTGCTCACGGTCCGACCCTAGCAGGGTACCGGCCGGCAATTCCTGGTTCTCGCTGCGCAGTGCGGCGACCACCTGATCGACCCCGATGCGAAGCGCCTCCATGTCGGCCGGGCGCAGGGAGATCATGATCTCGCGGCGCAATCCGCCCACCAGCGTCACCCGACCCACCCCGCGCGCATTTTCGACCCGCCGCTTGACGACCTGTTCGGCGAGCGTGGTGAGTTCGCGGGCGCTGCGCTCAGGCGAACGCAGCGCAATGGAAATCACCGGGTTGTCATCGGGATTGATGCGCGAGACGGTCGGTTCCTTGACCTCGGGTCGAAAGCTCGCCCGTATCAGGGCGATCTTTTCGCGCACGTCCTGTGCCGCCTGAACTGGATCGATCGACAGATCGAATCGCACAATCACGACAGAGCTGCCCTCGTAGGAGCGCGAGGACAGTTCGTTCACGCCGCTGATCGTATTGACCTGCTCCTCGATCTTGCGGGTCACGTCGGTCTCGACCACCTCGGGCGCGGCGCCCGGGTAATCGGTCACGACGACCACTACCGGGAAGTTGATGTCGGGGAACTGGTCGACGGGCAAACGGTTGTAGGAGAACAGGCCCAGCACCACGAAGGCAAGCATCATCATCGTCGCAAAGACGGGGTGCTGGATGGAGACGCGGGTGAACCACATGCGATTCGGTCCTGTTGGGCCTGAGCGCGATCAGCGCGACCCGGCGATCCTGACCCTGCTGCCGGGCACGAGCGCGCCGAGGTTCTGTCGGACGATCTTTGCGCCGGCCTGTAGGCCCGAGCGGACTTCAGCCGCACCCGTGAAGCCGCCTGGTGCGAGGGCCGTTTCGTCGATCAATCCGAGTGCGACCACCCGCTCGACGATCCGATCCTGTTCGATGAGGTAAACATAGCGCTGGCCCGCACGCTCGCGCAGCGCCGAGAGTGGCACGAGGAGCAGTCCGTCGCGCTCGTCAATGATCAATGTTCCCTGGGCGAACATGCCTGCGCGCAGCCGTTCGTCGCTCTGGTCGAGCCCGAGGTAGACGGTAATCGACCGGGTCCCTGCCGTCGTAGCAGGGTTGATCCGTAGGACCTTGGCGGTGGTGACCTGTGCGAGCCCCTCCGCGCGAAGGCTGGCGCGCTGTCCCGGCCGGATCGCGGCGATGTCGCTGGCAGGCACCGCCACCTCGATTTCGAGCTGTTCGAGATCGATGATCGAGACGATACGACCATCCGGTGACACCTTCTCGCCGGGTTGCACGAAGCGCTGAGCCACGACCCCGGACATCGGCGCGATGATGCGGGTATCGGCGAGCGCCTTTCGCGCCTGCGCAAGTTGGGCATCGGCGGCTTCGACCGCAGCGCGTGCTCCATCGACCGCGAAGCGCGAATTGTCGTAGGCGTTCTGGGAGATGAAGGCCTTGTCGAGCAGTCGGGCGTTATTTTCGAGGGTCCGGCGGGCCTGCTCGAGCTGGGCCTGGGCCGAGCGCAGTTGCGCGGTTCGCTCGGACAGCCGGAGCTCGAAATCGGCTGGGTCGATCCGTGCGATCAGCTGACCCGCCTTGACACTCATGCCCTCGCGGACCGGGATGTCGATGATGTCGCCCGATACTCGCGCGCGGACCAGCGTCTGGCTCGCCGCGGTGATCGTGCCGGTCACAGGCAGGCTGCGCACCAGGCGACCGGTTGCAACGGTGAGCAGGTCCGCCTCATTGAGTTCAATCAGCGGGTCGGCCTGGCCCGAGGTGGACTCTGTACGGGCCTGGGTGGCTGCCGAACCCTTGCCGGTAGGGGCCGTGCGAAACCAAGCGAGTGCGGCAGCGGCGGCGAGCGTCCCGATCAGTACGGTGACCAGCAGTCGTTTTGAGAGCGTCATCGCAGGTCCGGGCCGGT
>CAZAVT010000450.1:0-2374 GCA_964488395.1 uncultured Burkholderiaceae bacterium
GTGTTCCCCCAGCAGCTTGACGGTCTGCCCCACCACATCGCCACCGCAGCCGGTCCCGGCAGGTGGGCCGCCGGCCTCGACACACAGCACGCCGTTGTAGCCCTCGACCACGAAGTCTTCGATGCGCAGCTCCTCGGGGTGAAAATCCACCGACTCGAGCACGTCGATGACGGTGGGCTGAAGCTTTTTGGTCAGGGTGAAGGTCGAATCGTGCTTGGGGTCGCAGCCGATCTGCAACACCCGTTTGCCGAGTTTGGAGAACGCCACGGATAGGTTGGACGAGGTGGTGCTCTTACCGATACCACCCTTGCCATAGACGGCGAAGACTCGGGCGTTGCCGATCCTCACATTGGGGTCGAGCTTGACCTGAACGCTCCCCTCGCCATCCGGCGGAGCGTTGGGACGTCGACGGATTTCGGTCACGGGTACCGATGCGATATTCATGAGCTAGCTCCCTGATAGACCCCTTCGATCCGGTCTTCGAGTTCCTCGCCCGCACGGCGCAAGGCCTCCAGCATTTCTGGATCGGGGTTCCAATAGTTGCGATCGCTGGCCTCGAGTAGCCGGTTGGCCACCCTTGCTGATGCGGTCGGGTTGAGACTGGCGAGCCGATCGCGCATCTGCGGATCGAGCATGAAGGTGCGGGTCATCTGCTGGTAGACCCAAGGTTGGATCTGGCCGGTGGTGGCCGACCAACCCATCGTATTGGTGAGGTGCGCCTCGATCTGGCGAACACCCTCGTAGCCATGGGCCAGCATGCCCTCGTACCACTTGGGATTGAGGACGCGGGTACGGGTCTCGAGGGCGACCTGCTCGGACAGCGTGCGAACCCTCGCTACGCCAGAGGTCTGGTCGCCAATGTAAACCGGCACCGGCGCGCTGCTCTGCCCGGACTGGGACTGGGCACGCCGCACGGCCCGGGTGACGCCGCCCAGGGTATCAAAGTAGTTGTCCACCGTCGTGACGCCCACCTCAACCGAATCGAGATTCTGGTAGGCGAGATGCACGTCCTTCAGTACCGATCGCAGCAGTCGGGGCTGCTCGATGGGCTTGCCCTCGCGGCCGTACGCAAAGCCCTTGCGGCGTGTGTAGGCCTCGGCCAGTTCGTCCTCGTCCTGCCAGCAGCCCTGTTCGACCAGATGGTTGACGTTGGCACCATACGCTCCGTCGGCGTTGCCGAAGACCCGCAACGAAGCGGTTTCGAGATCGCACCCATGCTCGGCCATGTAGGCCAGGCTGTGCTTGCGAACGAAATTGAGTTCGGCCGGCTCCTCAGCCGAAGCGGCGAGCAGCGTGGCCTCGGCCAGCATGCGGATCTGCAAGGGCAGCAGATCGCGAAAGATCCCGGATAATGTCACCACCACATCGATGCGTGGCCGACCCAGCTCGGCGAGCGGAATGAGCTGTGCCCCGGCCAGCCGGCCAAACGAATCAAACCGCGGGCGCGCGCCGAGCAGCGCGAGCACCTGGCCGATCGGGCCTCCCTCGGTTTTGAGATTGTCGGTGCCCCACAGCACGATCGCGATTGTCTCGGGCAATCCGTGGCCCTCGGCCAGATGACGCTCCAGTAACCGCGTGGCCTGCCGCTCTCCATCGAGCACGGCAAAGCGACTGGGCATTCGAAAGGGATCGAAACCATGAAGATTGCGGCCGGTCGGCATCGCCTCGGGAGTCCGCAGAATGTCACCGCCAGGCGCCGGTGGGATGAAGCGGCCGCCAAGCGCCCGCAGAACCGCATCGATCTCGACATTCACCTGGAGCTGAGCGTTGGCACGCGCGATTACGCGCGCCAGTGCGAGCAGGGACTCCGAGGGCTTGGAACCGATTTTCTCCGAGAGGACCGCAAGCGACGCTGCCTCGGTCTGAACATCGATGATTGCCTCGATCGCCTCAGTCGGTATTGTCTCGGCGCTCATCGCCTGGTGGGCACGCGCCATCGCGAGCAGCACATCGCGACGCGCGGGTCGTGGCATCGGCTCACCCAGCACGTGCAGGCCACAGGGGATCAACGCTGATTGCACCTCGTGCAGTTCGGCCTGCAGCGCCAAGGCAGCACGGCTCGCCTGGGCGTAGGTCGCACCAGGTGCAAGCGCCGCTTCGATGAGATCGGTGTCGAGCTCGACCGTGCGGGCCTGCTCGAGCATTAGCGCGAGCAACCCGACCTGTTCGGACTCGGGGTCGAGCGTTTGGTCCATGCCCAACAACGCATCGAGACCCCGGAAGCGGTCGAGCGTCTGCCGCAGTTCGGCGAGGCCGGCGTAGAGCCCTGCCTCGCTGATCGGCGGGGTCATGTAACTCAGGAGTGTCGCCCCAGCCCGCCGCTTGGCGATCGTGCCCTCGGACGGATTGTTGCTGGCGTAGAGGTTGAAATTGG
>CAZAVT010000451.1:0-2371 GCA_964488395.1 uncultured Burkholderiaceae bacterium
GCGATCGTGCCTTGGCCGGCGATCACATCGGGGTCGTCGAAGGGATGGACGAACTCGAGGCCTTGGGCGGCCTGAATCTCGAGCGCGTGGGCGTAGGCGTCGCTGTAGGAGTCCCCGTGCAGCACGACCTCGGCGCCGCGGGCCCGTACCGCTTCGATCTTTACCTGCGGCGTGGTGAGCGGCATCACGATCACGGCCCGGCAACCCAGCTTGCGCGCCGCGAGCGCGACGCCCTGGGCATGGTTGCCCGCGGAGGCTGCGATCACCCCGCGCGCGAGGCATTCCGGCGACAGCTGCGCCATCTTGTTGTAGGCGCCGCGCAGCTTGAATGAGAAGACCGGTTGCTGGTCTTCTCGCTTGAGGAACAGGCGGTTTTTCAGGCGCGCGCTCAGCTGCGGTGCCACCTCGAGCGGGGTCTCACGGGCCACCTCGTAGACGCGCGCCGTCAGGATACGTTTTAGATAATCACTGGGCATGGTCGGGCGATTGTAGCCCGCCGAATGGGCGCTGTTAGACTGCCTTCCCGATGGAAGGAATGCTCGAACGCTTCATTGAATGGTTCGCCCTGCCGCAGGCCGGGCTGAGTACCGTCTTTGTGGTCGCCTTTGTGTCGGCCACCCTGTTGCCCATGGGGTCCGAGCCTGCTGTTTTTGCTTATGCCAAGCTCAATCCCGACCAGTTCTGGATCGTGGTGGCGGTGGCCACCGCCGGCAATACGCTCGGTGGCGCCCTTGATTACTGGTTGGGTTATGGCGCGCATGAGGCGCTCGCCAAGGGCAAGCGTACGCGCTATCTGGTCTGGTTCGAGCGGCTGGGCCCCAAGGCGCTGTTCTTTTCCTTTCTGCCGGTTGTGGGTGACCCCCTTTGTACCGTGGCGGGCTGGCTCAAGTTGCCCTTCTGGCCCTCGCTCGCCTGGATGGCGGCGGGTAAGCTGGCCCGCTACACCTTGATGACGGCGGCGCTCCTGTGGGTTCCAAACGACTGGTGGCGCTGGCTGCTTGCGCTCGTGGGCCTGGATTGACCTTCGTGTCAGCGCTGCCATCGACGGCCCGCTAAACTTCAGCGTCAAGCGCTCAGCGCACAGAAGAATCGAGCCGCCGCCTCCATGAACGCCCCCATCCCCCTCGATCTGATCGCGCCCCCGGCCGACGCCAGCGCCCGCTTGCGCGAGATCCCCTACAACTACACCTCGTTTTCCGACCGGGAAATCGTCATCCGGCTGCTCGGCGACGAAGCCTGGTCGATCGTCGAGGAGTTGCGCGGCGAGCGTCGCACCGGGCGGTCCGCGCGCATGCTCTACGAGGTGCTCGGCGATATCTGGGTGGTCGATCGCAATCCCTATCTGCAGGATGATTTGATCGACGACCGCAAGCGTCGGTCCCTGTTGATCGAGGCGCTCGACCATCGCCTGCGTGAGGTCGAGCGTCGCCGGCTCTCCGGTGACGACGCCTCGCCGGTGGCGGCCAGGGCTGACAAGGTCGCCCGCCTGCTCGAACTGGCTCGTCAGGCTGTCCGTCGTTTCGAGCAGTCCTTCGATCGCGCGGCGGCCTTGCGCGCGCGCACGCTCAAGCGACTGTCGCGGCATACGGCTCGTGACAACATTCGCTTCGATCCGCTGTCCCGGGTCTCCCATGTCACCGATGCGACCGACTGGCGAGTCGAATACCCCTTCGTTGTGCTGACTCCGGACAGCGAAGCCGAAGTGGCCGCACTCGTGCGTGGCTGTATCGACCTGGGGCTCACGATCATTGCGCGTGGCGGTGGCACGGGCTATACGGGCGGTGCGGTGCCGCTCACCCCGTTGTCGGCGGTCATCAATACCGAGAAGCTCGAAGGCCTGGGCTCGGTCGAGCGGATCGCCCTCCCCGGGGTCGCTGGAGAGGTGGCCACCATCCGCTCAGAGGCTGGCGTCGTCACCCGTCGAGTCACGGATGCCGCCGAGCATGCCGGGCTGGTGTTCGCGGTCGACCCCACCTCGCTCGACGCCTCTTGTATCGGCGGCAACATCGCGATGAACGCCGGCGGCAAGAAGGCGGTGCTCTGGGGTACGGCGCTCGACAATCTCGCCTGGTGGCGGATGGTCGACCCCGACGGGCAGTGGCTCGAGGTGACCCGGGTGGGCCACAACCTCGGCAAGATTCACGATGCGCCGCAGGCTGTCTTTGAGCTTCGCTGGTTCGCGCCCGAGCAATTAGGCTCGGACGGGCAAATGCGTGGCGCGCCGACCCGTGAGGAGCGTCTCGAGATCGCGGGCTCGCGGTTTCGCAAAGCCGGCCTTGGCAAGGACGTGACGGACAAGTTCCTGGCCGGGTTGCCAGGGATCCAGAAAGAGGGCTGCGATGGCTTGATCACCTCGGCCCGCTGGGTGCTG
>CAZAVT010000452.1:0-2369 GCA_964488395.1 uncultured Burkholderiaceae bacterium
CTGGGGTAGGTCGACCGGACTGGGGATTTCTCCTTGAAGCACGATGCGCTTGCGACGCTGTCGCACATCGGTCGAGAGCTGAGCGGAGAAAAGCGCACGGGTATAGGGATGGGCCGGCG
Organism: uncultured Burkholderiaceae bacterium; assembly: GCA_964488395.1. Taxonomy (GTDB): domain Bacteria; phylum Pseudomonadota; class Gammaproteobacteria; order Burkholderiales; family Burkholderiaceae_E; genus SYIM01. Next base: position 120 of record CAZAVT010000452.1, read on the forward strand.
ACTCAAAGATCTGGCTCGTCGGCCCGCTCTCGACCACCGCACCGAGATAAAGCACAACAATCCGGTCAGCGATCAGGCGCACAGTGCCGAGGTCATGGGTGATGAAGACATACGAAACGGGATACTGCTCACGCAATTCGAGGAGCAGTTCGAGGATCTCGGCACGCACGGACAGATCGAGCGAGCTGGTCGGCTCATCCAGCACGACAAGCCTGGGCTGGGTCATCAGCGCCCGCGCCAGCGCGACGCGCTGCTGCTGCCCGCCGGAGAGCTGCGCTGGATATCGGTCCAGCATCGCGCCTCCGAGGTGGACGCGCTCAGCCATTGCCTCGACCTTGAGCCGTCGCTCAGCGGCCGAATCGGGCCGATGCAGCAGGAGCGGCTCCTCGAGCACGGAGCGAATTCGCAGTCGCGGGTTGAGCGTTGCCCACGGGTCCTGAAAGACCATTTGCATATTGGGCCGCAGGCGGCGAAGCTCGGCCTGCCCAAGCGTCGTAATGTCCAGGCCAGCTAGGCGAACCCGACCAGACGTCACGCGCTCGAGCTGCAACGCCAACCGACCCAGGGTGGTCTTGCCTGATCCCGACTCGCCGACCAGAGCGACCGTTTCACCCTCGGCCACCGACAGGCTCACGTCATTGACCGCATGCACACGGGTTCCGCGCCTCGGACCTGGAAAGTGCTTGACGACTTGTTCCAGCTCAAGGGCGGGCCTCATGGGCGCTCCGGAAAGTGGCAACGAACCTGGTGGGCGGCACCGGAAGGAAGCATTTCAGGTAGGGTCGTACAGGCTGAAGCCGCTCGCGGACAACGCAGCTGATAAGGACAGCCCTCGGGCAGCCGGTAAAGATCTGGGGCAGCACCGGCGCGCAGGCCTGATTGGCCAAGCTGGATCCGATCGGGAGAGCTCCCGATCAAATGCCGGGTATACGGGTGGCGAGGCTCGGTAAAGACCGACTCGATGGGTCCGCTCTCGACGATTGCCCCCGCAAACATCACAGAAACCCGGTCGCAGTACTGCGCGACCACACCCAGGTCATGCGTGATCAACAACGCACCAAGCTGCCGATCCATGACGCTTGCGCGCAGCAAATCGAGAATCTGCGCCTGCACCGTGACATCGAGGCCGGTCGACGGCTCGTCGGCGATCAAGAGTTGCGGGTCGTTGATCAGTGCCATCGCGATCAGCACTCGCTGCGCCATCCCGCCCGAAAACTCATGCGGCCAGGCCCGCGCCCGAGCGTGTGGGTCGGGAATACCCACCGCCTTCATCATCTCGATGGCCCGCGCCATGGCGAGCTCGCGGTTGACGCCACGATGGACCTGATGAATACGGGCAATCTGTTCGCCCACCCGAGTCAGGGGGTCGAGCGAGGTCTTGGGCGACTGCACGACCATCGCGATCCGGTCCCCCCGCAGGGCGTTGAGCGCGGCATCGTCCAAATCCGTCAGCACCTGGCCGTCAAACTCGATTCGACCGGCGACCCGCCGGGCCGGCTCGCGCAACAAGCCCATCACCGCATACGCGGTCAGCGACTTGCCTGCACCCGTCTCTCCGACCAGACCATGAATTTCACTGCGCGAGACCTGGAGGTTCACGCCATTGAGTGCTCGGGCGACACGCACCTGATCGTAGCGATCACGCGCCACGAAGTGGACATGCAACTCGGTCACTTGCAGCAGGCTCATGACGTTCTAGCGACTACTGTGGCTGCGGCGAGGATCGAGCAATTCCTCGAGCCCATCCCCCACCATCGAAAAGCCGATGATGAGCGTCACGAGCGCGATGCCTGGGACGATCGACACCCACCACTCGCCACTCACCATATACTCGGCGCCTTGCCGAATCATGGCGCCCCACTCGGGCGTGGGCGCCTGGAGCCCGACACCGATGAAGGCGAGCGTCGCTGACACCCGAACGGCCCAGGCCATCCGAATCGGCATCTGCGCCATCGAACCCCGCATGCAGTTGGGCAACAGATGCAGGAAAAGGATCCGCCAGGTGGGATTGCCGGCGTTGACCGCCGCCTCGATGAAACCGCTCGCGCGCAGGGCCAGCACTTCGGCCCGCACGAGGCGGGCGAAGACCGGCACATCGAGAAGCGCAATCACGAGAACCACATTGGCCAAAGTCTGCCCCGTGGCGGAGACGATCGCGAGCGCGAGAATGATCGACGGGAAGACCCGCAGCGCATCGATCACCCGCAGCGTGATCTCATCGAACCACCCCCCCCGATACCCCGCATAGAG
>CAZAVT010000453.1:0-2361 GCA_964488395.1 uncultured Burkholderiaceae bacterium
GGCATCGACAACCACTTCACCGTCATGCTGCCGGGCGAGCCTGGCCGGTATCTGGTGCTGCCCTTTGGCCTGCACTGGTCGGAGGCGCGAGCCGATGATCTGATCGTGTTCGATGACCAGGGTCGAACGATCGAGGGCGACGGTGTGGTCGAGCTATCCGCCTGGTGCATCCACGCGCCGATCCATCGACTCACCGGCGCGCCGGTGGTGCTGCATACCCACCAGCCCTGGACCGTTGCCCTGAACATGCTCAAGGACAACCGGCTGCTGCCCGCGAGCCAGAGCGCGGTCTTCGTCCATCATCTGATCGCCTACGACGATCACTACCAGGGCACGGCGGCCGCACTCATGGGTGACAAGCCCATCGTGTTCATGAAGAACCACGGGGTGCTCGTCACCGGTGGAACGATCGCGCAGGCCTACCGCCGGCTCTACCGGCTGGAGCGGGTCTGCCGAACCCAACTGCTCGCCATGTCGAGCGGTCGGGAGCTTCACGTGCTTAACGACGAAATCATCGGTCGGGTGCTCGAACCGGCTGCGCTCGAGACCCATAGTCCGGTCGAGCGCGACCGGCTGTTCTTCGAGGCGATGATGCGACTGGTCGATCGCGACCTGCCCGGTTATCGATGAGCCCACCGACCTTGCGCTGGCGTTTCGAACATAGCTACAGCCAGCTTTCGCCCGAACTGTTCAGCCGGCAGGCGCCGGCGACACCGCGAGCGCCGCGGCTCGCGATCTTTAACGATCGTCTCGCCGCCGATTTGGGTCTGATCGATCAGCCCGTGCCTGTTGATGAGCTGGCGGCACAGCTGAGCGGGCGCCGATTGCCCGAGGGTGCTGATCCAATCGCTCAAGCCTATGCGGGTCATCAATTTGGCCATTTCACGATGCTGGGCGACGGCCGTGCGTTGCTGCTGGGCGAGCACCGCACACCGGACGGGCGACTTTTCGATGTTCAGTTCAAGGGATCGGGGCCGACCGCCTACTCGCGTCGCGGTGACGGGCGTGCCGCGCTCGGACCCATGCTGCGCGAATACCTGATCAGCGAGGCGATGCACGCGCTCGGCATCCCCACCACCCGTAGCCTCGCCGTTGTCACGACCGGCGAGCCGGTGTTACGTGAGGGGTTGCTCGAGGGGGCCGTGCTGACCCGGGTGGCCGCCAGCCACCTGCGGGTCGGGACCTTCGAGTATGTTTCAGCCCGGCGTGATGATGCACTCCTCGCTGAATTGATCCGTTATGCGATCGCCCGTCATGATCCTCAACGGGTCGACGCCGAACGTCCTGCGCTGGCGTTGCTCGAGGCCGTGATCGACCGGCAAATCACGCTGATCACGCACTGGATGAGGGTCGGATTCATCCACGGGGTGATGAACACCGACAACATGGCGATCTCGGGCGAAACGATCGACTATGGTCCCTGCGCGTTCATGGATGCCTGCGATCCGCGCACCGTGTTCAGCTCGATCGACCATGCTGGGCGCTATGCCTGGGGCAATCAGCCCGTTATCGCGCAGTGGAATCTGGCCCGCTTTGCCGAGGCGCTGATTCCGGCGATCGATCCCGATCCTGACCGGGCGCTCGCGCTCGCCGAGGTGGCGATCACCGCCGTCGGTGATCGCTACGAGACCGCGTGGCGGGCCATGATGCGCAGCAAGCTCGGCCTGATCGAGCCCGCACCGGGTGATGACCAGCGTATCGATGCCCTGCTTGCCTGGATGCGCGAGGAGCGGGCCGACTACACGAATACCTTTCAGGAACTCGCGCAGGCCTTGCGGCAGCCCACCGCGGCCGCTTCGCCGGTGCGGCGAGCCTGGGTGGCCGAATGGTGCGAGCGGGTCAAGGCCCAGCCGGGCGGGGTGGACGCAGCGCTTCAGGCGATGGTTGCCAGCAACCCAGTCTATGTGCCGCGCAATCACTTGGTTGAAGCGGCGCTGGCGGATTGGGTCGAACGGCGTGACCCAGGGCGATTTCATGAGCTTCTCAAGGTTCTGGCCGATCCCTACCGGTTCCGTGAGGGCGCTGAAGCCTTTGCCCAGCCTGCTCCGCCCTCGCCGGTGCCGTTTCAGACCTTCTGCGGGACCTGAACGCTCACGTTTTGCGCCGCCGACTGTGCGTAGGCCGGGTCGCGTCCGTCCGTGATTCGACTTTCAGCCCTTGGGCCGATATAATCGCCTGTTGTCTTTCAAGCAAAAAGCACGGCGCATTGCGACCCGGCAGCGCCGCAAGTCAATGATCCCGGTCTTTCCGGGTCAACAATAAGGGATTCATCATGGCAGTTGCCAGCATCGACAAGTCGAAGATCGTTTCTGAGTACCAGCGAGCCAAAGCAGACACCGGTTCGCCGGAAGTGCAGGTTGC
>CAZAVT010000454.1:0-1004 GCA_964488395.1 uncultured Burkholderiaceae bacterium
ATCGGCATGAGGATGACGGCCGACCTGCGAGGCATTGCGGTCGCGATCCGGAACGCCAACGACGGCATCTCGATGATGCAGACCGCCGATGGCGCACTCGGTGAAGTCTCCAATATGCTCCAGCGGATGAGAGAGCTTGCGGTGCAGGCCGCGACCGGCAGCATGAGCTCGAGCAACCGCAAGGCACTGCAGGCGGAACTCGATCAGCTCATCGCCGAGGTCGACAATGTCTCGCGCATCACCAATTTCAACGGCATCAAGTTGCTCGACGGTTCCTCGGCGCCGGTTTATCTGCAGACGGGGACCCGAGAGGGCGAGCAGGTCCAAATCAGCATCGTGGATGTCAAGCCCAAGAGCCTCGGCCTGCAGGGATACGCCATCGAGGGAGAACTGACCAGCGGGCGCGTTGACGCCAATGCAGCCAGCATCGATTACAACGATGTGCTTTTCAATGGCAAACCAGCTTTTGCGCAGAGCACGCTTTATGTCGGGGGTGTCCTGAGTCTCGACGGGACCACGGCGATCACCGAGGATTACGCAACTGCCGTTGCGTCTGCAGTCAATTCCAACGTGGGCCAGCACCGTGTGCAGGCATCGGCTTACAACACTCTCAAGGGTGTCGCCCCAACCTCGAAGGTGTTTGAAAAAGGCGACCTCATGATCAACGGAATCGAGATCGGCGCAGCCGGTGGGGTTGAGGACCTTATCGAGGTCATTAATCGGGACGCACCGGGCGTAAGCGCAGTTCTGAGTGGCGATGGTTCGATCGAGTTATCGAACAATACCGGCGAAGACATCGTGATCGCTGGTAACGCGGTCGCCAAAGCAGGTCTGGTCGCGAACACTTACACTGGCTATGTGAGCTACTCCAGTCTCGACAAGACCGACATCACAGTAATCGCCCGCAGCGAGGGCAATGGCTTTGCCGGTGGGGCGGGCGCGGTTTCAGATGTCAAGTACCTGGGGCTGAAAGTAGCCACTGACAGATCGGAGCAGAGGAGGAT
>CAZAVT010000454.1:1014-2360 GCA_964488395.1 uncultured Burkholderiaceae bacterium
TCAACAGAGGGTACAGCGTACTCCGGCGGCATGGTCGGCAATTCCGCTCTTGTGGTGGATGACGATATCCGGATCAACGGTGTCCGGGTCGGGACGTCCCTGGACAGTTCGGCAATCGCCAAGGCCTCGACCATCAATCTGATTTCCGAGCAGACGGGAGTTGTCGCGACGGCGTTTACCGAGGCTCAGATCACCGTCAACATCGCGAATGCATCTAATGCGACTTTCACGATCAATGGCGCAACTGTCTCCGTCGGCGCTTCCCCCAAGTCAATGGCTGACGTCGTCTCGGCTATCAATGCAGCCGAGACGGGGATTTTGGCCTCCACCGACGAGAACGGCACCTTGTTCCTGACTTCGTCCGGAGGCGCCGATATCAAAGTGGCAGCCGCCAACTCGAATTTCATCACCAATGTTAAATCGCGCAGCGGCGAGAGCTCGCTGGGAGCAGCCATCACCACGGGCTATACGGTCAAGGGACGGGTGAGCCTGTCGTCGGATACGGGCGCCGAAGTGCGAGTCGAGGCGGAAAGCTCGGCCTCGCTTGACAAGCTCGGCATGTCGGCGCAAGGCGGTTCGTCCGTGCTGGTCGGCGGGGCGCTCACGATCACCACGCAGGAAGCGGCTGGACGGGCGCTGACCAAGGTCGATTTGGCCATCGAGAAGGTGCTGCTCAGCCGGGCGACGCTCGGCGCGTTCCAGAACCGACTGCTGGCGGCGGTCGATAATCTTTCGACCACCAGCCTCAACCTCACCCAGTCGCGCAGCCGGATCATGGACGCGGATTACGCTCAGGCAACCACTGAGCTCGCGCGCACTCAGATCGTGCAGCAGGCCAGTACCGCCATGCTCGCTCAGGCCAATGCCAGCCAGCAGGCTGTGCTCAAACTGATCCAGCAATAACGAAGGGCTGCATGCCGTCTCTTGAGGATCTGACCGATGGTGATCAGTGATGTCATCGAACTGCATCGTGCAGGCAAGCTCGAAGCGGCCGAGGCCGGTTATGACCGTATCCTCGCGGATCGCCCGGAGCATCCTGATGCCCTGCACATGAAGGGCGTGATCGCCCTGCAACGAGGCGATGCCATGTCGGCGGTTAGACTCATCAGCCGCGTGGTGGCGATTCGCCCTGACGATGCATCGGTGTACTCCAACCTTGCCGCAGCCCTGTTGCGCCTGGGCCTTTTTCAGCGTGCGCGCGAATATGCCCTGCGGTCCCTCGCGCTCAATGCGCGCGGCGTCGCGGCAGAGCATGTGCTTGGCGTGGCCTGCACCCGGCTGGGTGAGCACGACTATGCAGTGGCGGCCTTTGAGAGAGCCCTGAAGATCGAGCCAGGTCATCGCGC
>CAZAVT010000455.1:0-2357 GCA_964488395.1 uncultured Burkholderiaceae bacterium
CGAATACCGCGCAGACCTCTGGATACCGGCTTCGGTCACCGAGACGCTGCGTGCAATTCGTCGTGAGGCTGAATCGATGCTTGACCGCAGCGATCTGTCGCGGATCGCGCAGCGCCGTGCCCGGCTGGCTGATCGCAAGCGAGAGAGCTTGGCACGTCTGGAGGCTGAGGCGGCGGTGGCAGGGCGTGCGGCGACACCGACTGGGCGCTGGGTCGCACGCGAACTCGGGCGAATTCTGTCACCGGAGGCGATTCTGCTGAACGATGCAATCAGCAACAGCGAACACGTCCGCGCCTATGCGGGACGCGATCTCCCGGGCAGTTACTTCCGCAGCGGCAGTTCATCGGGTGGCTGGGGATCGGGCGCCGCGTTCGGCGCGCGCCTCGCACGGCCTGATCGGGAAGTCGTTCTGGCCAGTGGCGATGGCTATTTCACCTTTGGCTCGCCGCTCGCTGCCTTGTGGGCGGCCGCCCAGCATCGGGCTCCTTTTCTATCGGTCGTTTTTGTCAATGCGAGCTACAGCACCGGCACGACCGGCTTGAAGCGGCTTTATCCGGACGGCGTCGCGGTGCGTTCCGGCAATTACGACGGGGGCGTGTTCGATCCGCCTCCCGATTTTGCGCGGCTGGCTGAGGCTGCGGGCGGCTATGGGCAGCTGGTGACCGAAACCGACCAGGTCGGACCGGCCCTCGAGGAGGGCCTGCGTCAGGTTCGTTCAGGCGTACCAGCGGTGATCGCAGTCAGGGTGCCTGGACCGGTCTAGGGGCCGTCGCAGCTCGTCAGTTCTTCAAGTAAAGCTCACCGTAGGGCCTCGGTGGATGGGCCCGGTCCCGCGAGATGCAATGCGTGCCTTCGACGTTACAGAACAGGGTCAGGCGGGACTGAATCAGTCCGCGCTCCTGGTTGACCTGTTCCTGCACGACGTAAAACACGAACGGATAAACCGAACCGAGCGCCAGCATCAGCCAGAAGACGAGTTCGCGTTTCATGGGGTTCGCTTTCAAAAGATCCGCTGATTATCCCATCAATCCGGATCTGCGGGCAGTCAGAGGCGGCGCGCGAGGAGTTCTCCTTCATAGATGGCGTCATTGATCCGGCGTGGCGCGACCGCGTCACCGATCAGGTGCACCGGAGTGTCCGGCATCCGGGCGCGCAGTTCATGGTAGAGGGTGTCGTTCGCGCGGGCCCCGTTCACGAACACCAGTGCGCCCAGTCCGCTGCGAGTCTGCACCTCGCGGGTATAGACGTCGACCAGGGTCACCTCGTGATCACCGATCGACTGGATCTCATGATCGGTCGTGAAGCGAACGCCCAGACGCCGCAGCATGCCGTAGGCCTTGCCCCAATCTCGACTCGCAGCCAGGTTGGGCACCCCTTGACCGAGCTGGGTGACGACCTCCACCTGCCAGTCGTGTCGAGCGAGATATTCGGCCGTATGCACCGCCTGCCGGGCGCCGATGCCGTCGAAGATCACGGCGGCTCGCCCTTGACCGGCCTTGAGCGGTTCCGGATCGCCCAGGGCGGCCGTGTAGGACCAGACCCAATCCTGATCTGTGCCTGCCATCGGCGGACCGTCCCATTTCGCGGGGTGCAGTACCGACCAGCCGTCGCTCATGCCGGTGGCGCCGGTGGCGACCACGATGGCGTCGTAGCCGCCTTCGGCGAGCAGTTCGACGCTCGCCTCGCTCTGCAAATAGACCTGTACCGGCGAGTCTCGCAATTGTGCGGCCAGCCAGCGAGCCGTATCCGCGAGCTCACGGCCGCTCTGGGCTCGGCCGATCCAGCGCACTTGTCCGCCGAGCTCCGCGGCCTTCTCGATCAGGGTCACTCGGTGGCCACGCCGTGAGGCCGTGAGCGCGGTGCGCATGCCCGCTGGGCCACCGCCGACCACGGCGACATGGAGACGCTCGGCGGCAGGCTCGATGTGCTCTTCCGAGAGCGTGCGCTCGCGACCCACGGTCGGGTTATGAATGCAGGCGATCGGTGCATGCGCGAAGATCGATTCCATGCACCAGTTGGCACCCACACAGGGCCGGATCTTTTCCGACTCGCCCGTCGAGGCCTTACGGACCCAGAACGGGTCGGCGACCAACTGCCGGGTCATGCCGATGAAGTCGCAGTCGCCTGCGCGCAGGAACCCCTCGGCTTCATCCGGGGTGGTGATACGGCCGACCCCCACGATGGGCAGGCCCACGGACTGCTTGACCTGACGGGTGGCCTTCATCTGGTAGCCGTGCTCCTCGGGCGAGGTGGCGTAGATCAGCATCCGGTTCAGGTAGGTGCCGTGCGTGCAGGAGATGTAATCGAGCTTGCCGGTTGCTTCTAGACGTTGCGCGATCTCGGCCCACACGGTGGGC
>CAZAVT010000456.1:0-2341 GCA_964488395.1 uncultured Burkholderiaceae bacterium
CAGGCCCGATGTCCGAGCCGTGCAGGGGCAGGCCCGCCTCGAGTCGCAGCGTGTCACGCGCGCCCAGTCCGATCGGCAGCACCGCCGGGTGGGCGAGCAGTTGGCGGACGATCGCTTCGGCCGCGTCGATCGGCATCGAGATCTCGTAGCCGTCCTCGCCGGTATAGCCGGAACGGGTTGCCAGACAATCCGCGCCTGCGAGCGACAGCGACCGACCCTCCATGAAACCGAGCGAGGCCGCTGCCGGGTCCAGCGTGGCGAGCACCGCCTCCGCCTGCGGTCCCTGCAGCGCGATCAGCGCCGCGTCGACCCATTCGATCTCGAGGCTCGGGCAGCGGGCGGTGAGCCAGGCCCGGTCGGACTCGCGATGGGAGGCGTTGACGACCATCCGGACCTCGCTCGTCTGCTCGTCCGTATCGAGCCGCAGCATCATCAGGTCGTCTTCGATCCCGCCCTGCTCATTCAAGAGCAGGCTGTAGCGCTGCTGCCCGCTCGCCCAGCCGTCGAAATCCACCGGTAGGGCTGCTTCCAACGCGGCAAACAGCGTCTCGCGACGCCCGTCACGGGCCCGGATGCGCAGCTGGCCCATGTGCGAGACGTCGAACAGGCCAGCCTGTGAGCGGGTGTGCAGGTGCTCAGCCTTCAGGCCGCTTGGGTACTGGATCGGCATCGCATAGCCGGCGAAGGGCGCGATGCGCGCACCAAGGCTGCGGTGCAGCGCATCGAGCGTCAGCAGCCGGGGTGTCTCAGCGATGGTCGAGCTCATGCCTTGCTCTCGCTCTCGCTCGCGTAGTCGGCGATCGGCGGGCAGGAGCAGACCAGCTGACGATCACCGGCGGCGTTGTCGATCCGCTTGACCGAGGGCCAGAACTTGGCCTCGCGGACCCAGGGCAGCGGATAGACGGCCTCCTCACGGCTGTAGCCATGGGCCCAATCGCCCGCGATCTCGGCGGCCGTGTGCGGCGCGTGCTTGAGCGGATTGTCGAGCCGGTCGAGCTCGCCCGACTCGATGCGGGCGATTTCGCCGGCGATCGCGATCATCGCCTCGCAGAAGCGGTCGAGCTCGGCCTTGGACTCGGACTCGGTGGGCTCGATCATCAGCGTGTCGGCAACCGGGAAGGACAGCGTCGGCGCATGAAAGCCGTAATCCATCAGCCGCTTGGCAACATCCTCGGCGGTCACGCCACAGCGGGCCTTGAGATCGCGAAGGTCGATGATGCACTCGTGCGCGACGCAGCCGTTGTCGCCGGTGTAGAGCACCGGGAAGTGCTCGCACAGGCGGGCCGCGATGTAGTTGGCATTGAGGATCGCGACCTCGGTCGCAGCGCGAATGCCACTGCCCCCCATCATCCGGATGTACATCCAGGAGATCGTCGCGATCAGCGCGCTGCCGCTCGCTGCAGCACTCACCGCGCCCGCATCGCTTGCGCCCGCTTGTCGGCGCAGTCCTGCCCTGAACGGGTCCTCGGGCAGCCAGGGCGCGAGGTGCGCCGCCACGGCGATCGGCCCCATGCCCGGCCCGCCACCGCCGTGCGGGATGCAGAAGGTCTTGTGCAGGTTCATGTGGCAGACATCGGCGCCGATCAGGGCGGGCTGGGTGAGACCCGCCTGGGCGTTGAGGTTGGCGCCATCCATGTAGACCTGACCACCGGCTTCGTGCACCTGCGCGCAGATCTCGCGGATCGCCGATTCGAACACGCCGTGCGTGGACGGATAGGTGACCATCAGCGCCGCGAGCCGCTCGCGATGCTCGTCGATGCGCGCGCGCAGGTCGGCGAGATCGATGTTGCCCCGGGCGTCGCAGGCGACGACCACGATCTTCATGCCCATCATCTGCGCAGTCGCCGGATTGGTGCCGTGGGCCGACGACGGGATCAGGCAGATGTCACGATGGCCCTGGCCGCGCGCGGCCTGCCAGTTGCGGATCGCGAGCAGTCCCGCGTACTCGCCCTGCGCGCCGGAATTGGGCTGGAAAGACACAGCCGCAAAGCCGGTGATCTCGGCGAGCCATTGACCCAGCTGCTCGAGCATGGCCTGATAGCCGAGCGTCTGGTCGGCGGGTGCGTGCGGATGGATCTGGGCAAATTCGGGCCAGCTGACCGGCGCCATCTCGGCAGCCGCATTCAGCTTCATCGTGCACGAGCCCAGCGGGATCATCGAATGCACGAGCGAGATGTCGCGGTTCTCGAGCCGTTTCAGGTAGCGGACAAATTCGGTCTCGCTGTGATAGCGGTTGAACACCGGATGACTGAGCACCGGATCGGTCCGGCGCAGATGCGTCGGAATCGACTCGGGCTCGACCGAGAGTGACTGCGCGAGCGCAGTGAGCTGTGCCGGCTCG
>CAZAVT010000457.1:0-2337 GCA_964488395.1 uncultured Burkholderiaceae bacterium
GTCAATGTGCTGCCAGTCGGGGCGTAGCAGGGGCGCGGATGAACGGAGGTCGGTGGTCGCGCTCACGATGAGGGCCGTGCGTTTTGGAGCCAAGAATGTGTCGCATGCTGCCAAGCTTCGAGCGCCTTCGCAAGCGCGGGCTGCTGATGGGCCGCGAGCAGCCACTCGTCGATCGGGTCGGGTAGGCGAAGTGCGCCTCCGAGGCGTTCCACAATCTGGCGGGCGAGGGCGAGACTGACCGCAAAGCCACAGTCTGCCAAGCTGAGACTGGGTCCTCCCAGGAAAGGCCCAGGACGGACGATCCGGTTCAGGACCGCCAGCTGCGCTTGAAGCGCGGCAAGCGGCTCGGCAAGGCGCAGCGCACCCTCGGGGTCGCGCACCAGAGGGAAAAGGGCACGGACGCGCGGTTCGACGTGCAGATCATGGAGTCGGGCGATCCAGCGGATACGGGCCCGGTCCTGGGCGGTCCCTGGCAGCAGCGTCGGCTCGGGCCAGCACTCCTCGAGGTATTCGAGGATGGCCTCCGATTCCGCTAGTAGAAAACCGTCGTGATCGATGGCCGGAATGGTGCCAGTGGGTACCTGCTCGCGCCAGGCTACCGAACGATAGCCACCCGCAGGTTCATACTCACGGTAGGCAATGCCCTTGAATTCGAGGGCGATTCGGACCTTGGCTGTGTAGCTGGACAGTGGCGTACCGATCAGCGTGATCATCTTCAGGGCTCCTGCGAAGGCGCGCTCAACCGGCCATCAGAGCCTCTAGGTCGAGCGCTGCCTCGCCGGCAGCGATCTCGATCAATTGACGGCCCTGTTCGGCGCTTGCGAGGATCGAATGCGAGCCCACCCGTCCATCCGGGAAAGCCGCGCGGTGGGATTGCGCTTCGAAATGGTTGTCCCCGCCATGATCCCGGATAAACCCTGGCGGCAGTGGGGCTGGTGCCTGCCGAGCGAGTTGGGCCGAGGTCGATGCGAGGAGCCGGGCGGACTGGGGTTGCGTAGCCAGGACGACTGAGATCTCACTTGGCGTCGCATGCATGCCTTCGTCGGCTCCCCACCATTGGCGGCGCAGGCGATCGACCTCGGGGTACTCCCACCAGCTGCGCAATCGGCAGCGCGGGCAGCGACCGGTGCGACGACCGGTACTCCAATCGAAATAGAAGTCCTGGATCGCGGCCCTCACTGGAGCGATGTTGCCGCCGTGACCATTGAGAAAATAGATGGTCTCGAACCCTTGAGCAGCGAGCGATTCGAGACAATCGGCGATCACCGCCATCAGCGTGCTCGCGCGCAAGGCAATCGTGCCAGGAAATCCGAGGTTGAACTGATCCACGGAAAGGCTGAGCGTCGGTGCCACCAGCACGCCTGTGTGCTCGCCCAGGGCCTGGGCAATGGCGGTGGCGGTGACCGAGTCGGTGCCGATGACGCCCACCGGACCGTGCTGCTCGGTGGACCCCGTCGGAATCACGATCGCCCGGGAGTGGGTCAGATACTCCTGGATTTCAGGCCAACTGCTGTCGGAGAGAAGCATGGTCGGTCGTTTGGGTGTCGCGTCGGCGATGTCAGAGCGGCGTGCGGTTCAGTCGGGCCTCGAGCCGGCGGACCCCCCAGGAAGTGAGCAGGATCAGCAGCAGATACTCCAGGACCAGCAGCGAATAGATCTCCAGCGGACGGTATTCCGTGACGTTGAGCTCGTTAGCCCGTCGGGTCAGTTCCGGCAGGGCGATCACCGAGACCAGCGAGCTCATCTTGAGAACATAGACGAACTGATTGCCCAGTGCCGGCAGGATGGTGCGGATCGCCTGCGGGAAGATGATGAACCGAAAGGTGTAGGCCCGCGACAGTCCGAGCGAGTAGGCCGCCTCGCGCTGGCCTTTGCCAACGGACTGGATGCCGGCCCTGAAAACCTCGGCCTCGAAGGCTCCATCCGAGAGGGCGAGCGAGATCACGCCGGCCGCAAAGGCGCCGAACTGGAGCCCTGTGAGCACGGGCAGGCCGTAATAAACCCAAAGCAGCAAGACCAGCAAGGGAATCGCGCGGAAGCATTCGACGTAGACGCGCGACACCGACCGCAGTAGGCGCGATCCCGACAGCGCGCCGAGCGCGAGCGTGATGCCGAGCAGCACTGAGATCAGGATCGCACAGACCGCCAGCGAGATCGTGAGCCACAGCCCGTCGGCCATGAATTGGAGATTGCTGCGACCCTTGGGTGTGCCAGGGTCGAAGATATACCAACCCCAGCTATAGTCGCTGGAGGAGCTGGCGCAGCCTGCGAGGAAGAGCAGTGCCGCGCCAGCCAGCAGGGCGATTATTCGCCGCCCAGCCACTTCTGTTCGAGCTG
>CAZAVT010000458.1:0-2335 GCA_964488395.1 uncultured Burkholderiaceae bacterium
TTGTCGGACGACACGGGTGAGACGTAAATCTCGAAGATCGCTTCGGACGCCTGATTGCGAAGCTCGACCGTCGTGTCGACTGGCGCCTGGGCGGGCGGCTGCGCCGAACCCGCTTGGCCACCGCCGCCACGAGCCGGCGCCGTAGCGGTCGCGTCCTGACAGACAATCCGATGGGTGAAACTGCGTGCGAGGTCGGCGAGTTGGACCGTGTCGATCGCCGGCAGGCGCTCGACCGTCTGCATGGTCACGCGATTGCGCCCCAGGAAATCGGCGAGGGCGGGCAGCGACACCGCAAAGTTGACGTTCTGCGGGATGTCACCCGTTGCACGGGCCACCTCACTCGCATTGAGCTTGCTCACCACGACCCCGATCACATGACCGGCGGAATCAATCACCGCGCCACCGCTGTTGCCAGGCTGCACAGGCGTCGTGATCTGGAACTCGTTGGCGGAGTCACGCAAACCGCGCAAACCGCTCACCACGCCGTTGGTGAAGTTGCCCCCCTCGCTTAGCAGCCCCGTCAGAGGAAAGCCAAAGGCGAAAGCAGGCTCGCCCAGTCGCACGGATCCGGGGCGGCGGACCTTGGCAACGCTGCCACCCAGTCCTGTCACGCGAACGACGGCCAAGTCGACTGACTCGTCGCTATCGAGCACGACACCCGACCGCCGGCCATCGACCGAAAACACCTCGACGCGCTGGCAACCGGCGACCACATGCTGATTGGTGACGATATGCCCCGGGGCCACCGCAAAACCGGTGCCGGTCGTTGAGCCCTGGTCTGATGCAGTGGGCCGCGCAGCGCCCTCGCGGGCGCGGCGGTCAGCGTCACGGCCTGACTGGGCATCGACACCAGAGGAATGGGAAGGCAATCGGGCTTGGGCTGACGATTCGACTGCGACCAGTGACAGGGCAAGAACGAACAGCAACGGACGCAGAGTCATGGCGGGAGCTCAGGGAAAAAACTGAGCCTGATCATACACTTCACACAGCGGTGAATCGCTTGTAAGGGTCACTCCCCAGGATATCGGACGCGGGGTCTGGTCTCGCTTCATTGACAGAGGCGGTCAGAGGCCAACATACTCCGACCGCCCGACGTCGTCCGAACTGTTGACTGCCCATGATGCCTCACGACGAGCGCCCTGCTGCACCTGCCCCACCGAAGCCATTGCCGCTCGCCGGAATCCGCGTGATGGAGGTGGCTCATGTGGTGATGGGCCCCACTTGCGGGCTGATCCTCGCCGACCTTGGGGCCGACGTGATCAAGCTCGAGCCGGTCGGCAAAGGCGATGGGCGGGAAGGCGATCCGACCCGCTACCTGGTCAATACCGGCTCTGGCTATTTCGCGGCCTGCAACCGCAACAAGCGCAGCGTGATCTTCGACCTAGAGACCGAGGCGGGGCGAGAAGCCGCGCGTCGACTCGCCGGCCAATCCGATGTGCTGATCGAAAACTTTCGCCCGGGCGCTCTGGATGCCCAGGGCCTGGGCTACGAGTCCCTAAAGACACTGAACCCTCGCCTCATCTATTGCTCGCTCAAGGGGTTTCTGGACGGTCCCTACGAGGAACGCACGGCGCTCGATGAGGTGGTCCAGATGATGAGTGGCCTCGCCTGGATGACCGGTCCGGTCGGCCGGCCCTTACGTGCCGGCGCGCCGGTGAACGACATGATGGGCGGCATGTTCGGCGCGATCGCGGTGATGGCGGCGCTGCGCCAGCGCGATCTCACGGGTGTCGGCCAGCACGTGCAAAGTGGCCTTTTCGAAAACGCCGCCTGGCTGGTGTCGACCCACATGCTCCAGCACGCAGTCACGGGTGCGCCGCTCGTCCCGATGTCGGCCGGCAAGCGCGCCTGGGGGGTCTACGACATCTTCAAATCGAGCGACGGCATCGAGCTCTTCATCGGCGTGGTGACTGAGCGGCAATGGGAGATCTTTACCAGCGCCTTGGGTGAAGCAGAATTGCTGCGCCCCGAATACGCCACCAATCGGCAACGCTCGATGGCGCGTGAGACCCTGATCCCGCTGGTCGCTCGCCTGCTGGGGACGCGTTCTTTCGCCGATCTCGAGGCCTTGTGTGAACGAGCAGGGCTGCCCTTCGCACGCATCGCACGTCCCTCGGATCTCTTTGACGACCCGCACCTGAATGCGGGTGGGCTGTTGCCACTCACGCTGCAGGACGGTCGACCGGTCAAGGTCCCGGGACTGCCCATCCAATTTGACGGCGAGCGTCTGGGCCTGCGTCGGGATCTGCCCGCACCCGGTGAGCACACCGACGAGGTCCTGCGCGAACTGGGACTGCCCCCGACTCGATCGTCTTGACACCACTTTCCGAATATT
>CAZAVT010000459.1:0-2332 GCA_964488395.1 uncultured Burkholderiaceae bacterium
ATCGACAGGACTTGCGCCGCTTCCAGCGCTGTCGTCCGCCGGCGGCCTCATTGTGACGAGTGCCAGCGCCCCCGAGGTAGAACTCGCGCACGTCGTCCTTTGCACGCAACTGCGCGCAGCTTGCCGCCGCCACCACCCGACCCAGCTCCATCACGTAGCCATCGCGCGCGCTCTCCAGCGCAATCGCGGCGTTTTGCTCGACCACCAGAATCGCCATCCCGGTTTCGGCATTGATCGAGGTGATGATGCGGAAGATTTCGCGGGTCAGAAGCGGCGAGAGCCCGCGCGAAGGCTCATCCAAGAGCAGCACCGACGGTCGTGCCATCAGGGCACGACCAATCGCGAGCATCTGCTGCTCGCCGCCCGACAACAGTCCCGCGGCCTGACCGCGCCGCTCCTTCAGGCGGGGAAACCACCGGTAGACGCGCTCCCGATCTTCCTCGAGCCCGGCAGCGTCACGGCGGGCAAAAGCGCCCATGCGCAGATTCTCGGCAACCGACAGAAAGGGAAAGACCTGGCGACCCTCGGGAACCAGCACCAGACCGCGCCGCGCAATCACGTCGGGGTCGAGACCATGAATCGGCTGGCCCATGAACTGCACCGAGCCCTTGAACGGATCGATCACCCCGGCGATGGTGTTGAGCAAAGTGGTCTTGCCAGCGCCATTAGCACCCAACACCGCGACGAAACTGCCGCGCTCAAGTTCGAGATTGACGCCGCGGATCGCCGGCACCGGCCCGTACCAGGTTTCAAGGTTGCGTACGGCGAGCAAGGGACCCGCAGGCTCTTGGACGCTGTCGATCGTCATGCGCCGCCTCCGAGGTAGGCTTCGATGACCCGGGGGTCCGACTGGACCTCGGCCGGGGTCCCGCTCGCGAGCTGCTCGCCCTGATTCATGCACAGCACACGGTCCGCGATCTCCGCCACAAGCGACATGTCGTGCTCGACCATCACCACGGTGATCCCGAGGTCACTCCTGATGTCCTCGATCCAGAACGACAGGTCGCGAGTCTCCTCGGGGTTGAGACCGGAGGCTGGTTCATCCAACAGCAGCAGGCGCGGCCGCGTCGCAAGCGCGCGCGCGAGTTCGACCACCTTGCGAACGCCATAGGGCAAGCCCGCCACCGGGCTGTTGCGGTAGGGGGCAAGCTCAAGGAGCTCGATGATGTCTTCGAGTTGCGCGCGCAAGCTCGCCTCGGCCTCGCGGATCTTGCGTGAGCGAAGCAATTGACCCCACAGACTCCGCCCTGCGAAACGATGGCCGCCGAGCAGCAGATTTTCCAGAACGGTCGCGCCCTCAAAAAGCTCGATGTTCTGGAAGGTGCGAGCAATGCCGTGATCGACGATCCGATGGCGTGCCACCCGCATGATGTCGGTCCCGTCGAAGACGATCGTCCCTGCGCTCGGATCAAAGACCCGTGTAATCAGATTGAAGACCGAGGTCTTGCCAGCACCGTTGGGCCCGATGATGGCGAAGACCTCTCCAGGCTGGACCTCGAAACTCAGGTCGCGGATCGCCTGCACGCCACCGAAGCGCAAGGCCAGGCCCTTAGCGCAAAGCAGACTCACCGGTCACGCTCCGATCGCATATAGCTCTTGCCACGGCGAAAGACGTCCTTTCGGTAGAGCGGGAAGGTTTCGAAAAAAGCCACGATCTTGAGCCATCGACCATTGAGTCCACGCGGCTCGAAGATCACGAAGATCGCAAGAATCAGTCCGAAGAAGAAGATCTCCAGACCAAACTGGCGGGCCAGGTGCTCACCCAGCAGTGGCTTCACCTGCGAGATCAGCGGCGGTACCAGACCGATCAACAAGGCGCCAAGGACTGCCCCTCGCAAGGACCCCAGCCCGCCGATCGTCACCATCAGCACCAGTTCGAGCGAGAGCAACAGGTTGAAGCCCTCGGGCGTCAAATGACGCACATGATGCGCGAGGAGCGCTCCAGCAAAACCGGTCACCGCCGCCGAGATCACGAAAGCGAGGACCTTGTAGCCCGAGACCCAGATGCCCAGACTGGCTGCTGCGGCCTCAGAGTCGCGCACGCCGACAAAAGCGCGGCCCGTGCGTGCGCGCATCAGGTTGATGAGCAGCACCAGCACCAGGATAAGGCTTGCCAGGCACAGGTAGTAAAAGGGCCGCAGTCCCGAGAGGTCGTAGCCCAACAGGACCGGGGCGCCCACCGGCAGGCCGCTGAACCCCCCCGTCACGCTCTTCCAACGTCCCAACACATGCTCGGTGAGGATGGCGAAGGCAAGCGTCACCATCGCCAGATAGAGGCCGGAGACACGGATCGCCGGAAGCGCGATGGCCAGGCCCACCAGGGCACTCGCGC
>CAZAVT010000460.1:0-1987 GCA_964488395.1 uncultured Burkholderiaceae bacterium
CTCACCCGTGCTGGCGAAATGCTGCTGGAGCGCGCCAAACAGTTGCTCGCACAGGCGGCCCAATTCAGCTCCTATGCCCGAGAGCTCAGCGGCCAGCGCGAGGGAACACTCACGATCGGCGCGAGCAGCGAATCCGCGTCAACCGGCCTCGGTCAGATCGTGGGCGAGCTGCGCCGCAGCCACCCCCTCATCAACATCGACCTGCGCGTGCGACATTCATTGAGCTCACGCCAGGCCCTCAAGACTGGCGAACTAGACCTGGCCCTGTTGCTGGCCCGATCGGTGGACCCCGATTTCTCCAGTCAGCAGATCGGCTCGGTGAGTTTTCGGGTCGCGGGGCCCTCGAGCTGGCGCGAACGGATCGAGGCCGCCAGTTGGGCTGAGCTCGCAGAAATGCCATGGATCACGACCACCGAACCCAACATGGCGTATTCGATCCTTCTTCGCGAGCTGTTCGAACCTCGAGGGCTCGCGTTGAACGCGGTCGCTCGCTTCGACAACGCGGCGCTCGGCCGCGCCATGCTCGAAGCCGGTGTGGGACTCATGCTGATGCGCGACGAACATGTCCGCCAGGGGCTCGAGCAAGGGAGTCTGGCCGTCTCACCGATCGCGGTCGCCGAGATTCCTCTCCTGATGGTCCACCTCGCGAGTCGATCCCTCGACCCCTTGATCGCCGCCTTTTTGGAGGTTGCTCGTTCGGTATGGGTCCAGAGGCCGCCGGTCAGCGCCGTGGGCTGAGTCTGCGCCGGACCCTTCAAAAACTCCGCAGATGGTGTTCGCGATTTCCGCATGGACCAGACGGCAGTCAGGCACCTAGACTCGACCGGATGATTCGCAATAGAAGCGTCGACACGCATCGACGCGCACAAGGAGGCACGTTTCCATGATTCGCATATTGCTCGCGTCCGGCGTGCTGGCGGCATCAGCCATTGTCGCGATGTCGCCAGCGCTCGCACAGGACGTCTTCCCCAACCGCCCAATCCGCATCGTGACGCCTTTTCCGCCGGGGAGCTCGGATGTCATTGCCCGTCGGCTCGGCGAGTACGCCGCTCGCACCCTCGGCCAGCCCATCGTCGTTGAAGCACGGCCTGGGGGCAACGGTACCGTTGCCACGCGCGCGATCGCGCGCGCCCCGGCTGACGGCTATACCTTGCTATTGGGCACCAACTCGACCCACTCCGCGAGTGTGCACCTCTTCAAGGACCCGGGCTACGATCCGATCCGAGACTTCACGCCGATCATCCGGTTCACGATCAACCCCTTGCTGCTGGTCGTGCATTCCGAATTGCCCGCGAGGACCGTCGCCGAATTCATCACGTATGCCAGGTCCCGGCCGGGCAAGCTCAGCTACGCGACCGGCAACTCTGGCAGCCTGGTCGCTGCCCAATTACTCAAGAGCCAGACCGGTATCGATGCGGTCGGGGTCAACTACCCGGGCAACGCCAAGGCGGTGCCCGACTTCGTCTCGGGCCGGATCGACTTCATGGTGACCGATCCGATGATCGTCAAGAGCTTTGCCGAGGAGGGCAAGCTGCGCATCCTTGGGGTCACCTCGCGGCAGGTGCTGCCCACCTTTCCCGAGGTCAAGCCGCTCGCCGAACTCGGCCTGCCGGATTTCGAGTACGTTTCCTGGATCGGGCTGTTTGCGCCCGCGGGTCTTCCGGCGCCGATCACCCGGCAGCTCCATCAGGCCTTCAACGCAGCGCTGGCCGAGCCCGAGATCGAGAAGTTCCTCGCCGGCATCGGCATGATTGCAGCGGGCAATACGCCCGAAGCGTTCGCGCGCTACGTCATCGAGCAGACCGAGGTGTGGGGTCGGCTGACCCGCGACGCAGGTCTCAAGCCGGAATAGGTCAAAGATCGATCGTATGACGACAAGGAGTTGGACCATGAGTCGAGTCAGCCTCAAGGTGACCTTTTTTCTCGCCCTACTGGTTTCACTGTGCTCAGGCAACGCCCAGGAAAGCTTCCCTTCCAAGCCCATCCA
>CAZAVT010000460.1:1997-2303 GCA_964488395.1 uncultured Burkholderiaceae bacterium
GTGATCACCAGCACCGCGGGGTCCACATCGGACGTGTTGACGCGGATGCTGAGCCCGGAACTCGCCCGCGATCTCGGGCAGCCCATCGTCGTGGTCGCAAAACCCAGCGCGACCGGGACGATCGGGGCCGAATTTGCCCGCCGCGCTCCGCCCGACGGCTACACCTTGTTCCTCGGGGGTAATACGACGATGGCGGCCAATGTCCACCTCGTGAAAAATCTCAGCTATGACCCCCTGCGCGATTTTGAGCCGATTTCGCAAGTCACCATCAATCCCCTGTTGCTGGTCGTGCGTAGTTCCCTGCCG
>CAZAVT010000461.1:0-2295 GCA_964488395.1 uncultured Burkholderiaceae bacterium
GCGCGCGCGCCTTCAGCGTCCGAGAGATGCTGCCGGATGGCGCCGCAGCAGCCGGATGATCGGGGGCGCACGACCTGGATACCCAGCCTGTCGAGCACTCGAGCGCAGGCCGCATCGATCGAGGGATTCATCGCCGGTTGTACACAGCCCGCCGGCATCAGCACCTTGCGGACATGCTCACCGGTCGGCCAGGGGGCGGGCACGCGTCGTACCGGGACCTTGTCGCGTAACCGTCGCGGGAGAAGCCCGCGCACCGATTGCCCGAGCCGCAATGCCGAACCGAAGAGCGCCGGGCGGGTCAGGGTCTCGCGCAGCAGGCCGCGCAGCAGGCGTTCGCGCAGGGGCCGGCGGGTCTGCCGCTCGACCAGCTCGCGGCCAATGTCGATCAGGCGGCCATATTGCACGCCCGACGGGCAGGTGGTTTCGCAGTTGCGGCAGGTGAGACACCGGTCGAGGTGCGCGCGAGTCGAATCGCCTGGCGTCTCGCCCTCGACCATGGCCTTGATGAGATAGATGCGGCCACGCGGCCCGTCGCGCTCATCGCCCAGCAGCTGATAGGTTGGGCAGGTGGCGGTGCAAAAGCCGCAGTGCACGCAACGACGCAGGATCGCCTGGGCCTCGTCGCCCTCGGGCGTGCCCTGCAGCCACTGCGCAAGATGGGTTTCCATCGTCAGAGTCCCTGATAAAGGCGACCGGGATTGAAGAGGCCCTGGGGATCGAACTGGGCCTTCAGCCGCTGATGCAAGGCGAACACGGCTGCAGACAGGGGTTCGAACACCTCGCCCGCGCGCTCGCCGTGACGAAATAGCGTCGCGCTGCCGCCCGCGGCACGGGCCTGGGCCCGGATCGCCTCGGCCGGCTCGGCACTGGACAACCAGCGCAAGGCGCCACCCCATTCGATCAACTGTTCTCCCTCGATCATGAGCATCGGCGCGGTCCGCGGCAAGGACAGTCGCCACAGCGGCCGCGCGGCGTCTGCGAAGAAGGGCAGCCGCTGCTCGCGCACCACCTGCCAGGAACCGCGGGCAGCCTCGGGCGCAACCGGCTCGATCGGACTGTCGTTGCGGATCCGGCGAGCGGCTGCTTCGACCGCAGCCCGCGCACCAGACAGGCGCAGCAGCAAGCGGTCCTGGTGCCAGGCGCTGCCTGAAAGGGGCATGGGCTCATTGCCCCAGCGGACCAGCCACTCGAGGGCTTGCGGGGCCGTGCAGGGAACCATCCACGACTGCTCGGCCGCAGGGCGCGGCAGCACCTTGAGTGACACCTCGGTCACGAGACCAAGTATTCCCATGGACCCACAGAGCAGGCGCGACACGTCATAACCCGCGACATTCTTCATGACCTGGCCGCCGAAATTCAGCGACCGGCCCGCCGCATCGAGGAGGCTCGCGCCGAGCACGAAATCGCGCACTGGCCCATGCTGGCTGCGGCGAGGTCCCGAAAGTCCAGCCGCAAACATGCCGCCAACACTGGCTCGCGGGCCGAAGGCAGGCGGCTCGAAGGCCAGCATCTGTCCCTGTTCGGCGAGCACTTTCTCCAGATCGGCGAGCGGGGTGCCGGCAAGCACGCGCACCACCAGTTCGCTCGGCTGATAGTCGAGGATCCCTTTGAGCTCGACCGTCGAAAGTGGCTCACCGACCAGCGTGCGACCCAGGAAATCCTTAGTCCCGCCGCCGGTGAGGCGCAGCGCCCGACGCTCGGCGGCCGCTGCGAGGATCTGTTCGCGTAACCGCGCGAGGGCGGTTTCGGGGGTCGTGCTCATCGGCAGCTGGGCGCTCAGAACCGCGGTAACTCGGCATGCGGCATCAGGCCTCGGTGCACGTGCATGCGGCCGTACTCGGCACATCGAGACAGGGTCGGAATGCCCTTGCCCGGATTGAGCAACCCCATCGGATCGAAAGCCCGCTTGACCGAGAAGAACGCGCTTCGCTCCTCAGGAGAAAACTGCACGCACATCGAGGAGAGCTTCTCGACGCCCACGCCGTGCTCGCCCGTCACCGTGCCACCGTACTCGACACAGCGCTCGAGGATCTCCGCGCCAAAGAGCTCAGCCCGTCGCCAGCTATCGGCGTCGTTAGCATCGAACAGGATCAGCGGGTGCAGGTTGCCGTCGCCGGCATGGAAGACATTCATGCAGCCCAGGCCATAACGGCCCTCCATCGCGGCAATGTCCTCAAGCATGCGGCCGATCATCCGGCGCGGGATCGTGCCGTCCATGCAGTAGTAATCGGGCGAGATGCGGCCCGCAGCGGGGAATGCATTCTTGCGCCCCGACCAGAAGGCGAGTCGCTCGGC
>CAZAVT010000462.1:0-2293 GCA_964488395.1 uncultured Burkholderiaceae bacterium
TGGCCGTCAGAAAATCCGTGCCCGAATTGCCGTTATCCTCGCTCAGGCTGATCGACCGGATCGTCACCTCCGGCGAGGTCGCATCAATCGCGTCACCGGTCTGCACGATCAATCCCTGAGATACCGCGCTGATCTGTCCCAAGCTGTTACGGATCGTCACCGACCACGGAATCGACTGATCCGAACCATACGAGGTGCGCCCCTCAAGGACCTGAAACTGCGCGCTGTAGCGCGTGCTCGACAGACGGGTCAGATTCGATAGCGCGTAGCCACCCACCGTCCCCGACACCTCCCGATAAAGATCGCCCTGATCGTCCTCAACCGCCAGTTGCACAGTCACCACGCTGCCTACCTTCATCGGCGCAGCTTGCAGACTCACGCTGACAATCACCGGCACCGCCCGCGCACCCGGCGACTGGGCTACGACAAACACTCCCGCTGCGGGTTGCGACAGATTGCCCGCCTGATCTGCAAACCACACCCGGTAGCTGCCATCGGTGAGCCCGGCCACAGGAATGGCCTCATAGCGCCCCGCCTGCGTCACCGCCACCTCGTTCACATCCGTATCGGCAAGCTCCCACGGCCTGAGCCCACCCTGCAGCGCCGCCTCCCGCGCCAGATATAGCTTGCCCGCAGCAGCATCCCCACTCGCGTACACCACATCACCGCTGCGGTAGCTCGACGGTCGCCAGAGCGTGCCGTCTGCATTAAAACGCTGCACATAAGACTGCGGATTCGCACCCCACGGATCTGCCACGTTGTAGCTCACCGCAAACCCACCGTCCGGGCCCAACGCCGTAACCCTCGGCGCCTGATCGTTATAGTTGGGCAAATTCAGCGCCTCGAGCTTGACCGGCTCCGCCCCCAGACGCTGGCCGCCCGCACTGAAACGCTGCACATACACCGAATAATCGCCAGTCTCATCCACCCCATACCAGCTCACCACATACCCACCACCGGGCAGCGCAGCCAGCTGCGGATGCTCGTTGGACTTGTTACTCACACCGCTCGCACGCAAACTCACTAACGCTCGCCCGGTCGTCGTCCCGTCCGCATTGAAATGCTGCACAAACACCGCATTGCCGCCATAACTGTCCCACCAAGCCACCACATACTCGCCTGCCTGCCCGGCAGCCACCACTTGCGGAAATTCCTCGTATACGCCTTGGTCGAAGCTCACCCGCTGATACTGACCTGGCGTATCGTCAGCTCGCATCTTCTGCACGAAGATATCGCTTTGGTTGCCCCACACCACCACATACTCGCCACCATCGCCAACCGCCTTCACTCGCGGTAGCAGGTCCAAGAAACCAGGGTAGGCATACAACTGCCGCGGCGTGTGCCCAGTCGTCGTGCCGTCCGCATTGAATCGCTGCACGAACACACCGTTTTCGCCCTTCGCGTCCGCCCCCTCCCAGACCACCAGAAACTCGCCTAGGCTGCCCACCGCAATCGCGCTGGGCACTGAATCAAACCCCACCGTATTGTTCGTCCCCTCGAGCTTTACCCTTGGATACTGACCCACCTGGCCGCTCACTCCGAACTTCTGCACAAATATGCTGTAGTCGTTCGAGCTCGTGGTGTCGTTATCGCGCCCGTACCAACTCACGACAAATTCGCCAGCCACTCCCAACGCCGTCACCTCGGGCCAATGATCAGCCCCACCAACCATCGCTCCATCGAGCACGACTTCCGGATACGACACCGCCGTGCCCGCCGGACCATAACGACGAACGTAAACGCTCTTCCCATTGCCGCTCACCACGACAAAGTCACCCGCTGTGCCCAGCGCAGCCGTCCTGACCCAGTCGCCCGACGCACCCACCACCGCCTGCGGATCGATCGCCTTCCCCTCGAGATCAAAGCGACGCAACCGCACCGAGGTGCCGTCAGTCCAGCTAACCACCGATTCGCCGCTTGTGCCCAGCGCCGTCACCGTCGCATCCCGACCATCGCCCAGCAAGGTCGCCAGCGACTCAGCCACCTTCACCGAGGGCTGACCCAGCCTCACCTCGTAGGCCTGCGCCGCCTGCACCGAACGATTGCCTGCGCCGTCCTCAACCCGTAACAGGATCCGGCTCACCCCTTCCAACAGACTCACCCCGTCCCACTCCAGCAACTGCCCCTGGACCTTCGCACTCAGATCACTCCAGCTACGTCCGTTATCCACCGATCCCCACAGACGCTCGTCCGATGCAAGCCCAGCGCTCAGGCTCGCCCGGATCGTCTGCGCCCTCGTGGCCGTCAGAAAATCCGTGCCCGAATTGCCGTTATCCTCGCTCAGGCTGATCGA